>SVRY01000004.1 GCA_015064585.1 Oscillospiraceae bacterium | reverse complement strand
GGAAACCTTTTCCAAAATCGAACAGCAAAAAATCAAAGAGTACCTAAATACTAAATAGGGGATGTTGGGGAAAACCTTGTCGCACAAGGCATCCCCACTTATGCCATATAGGGAGTCCCGACTTATCATCACATTCACCCGTGGCAACATATGCAGCTATTTCTTCTTCGGAGATATTCCGAAAGGTAACATACGTAGTAACTGCTTTTTGTACGGTTTTATTTCCATCGGTCAAACAAAGTGCAGAAATCACCCTATGCTCTTGTCCCGACAGCATTTTCAGCATCTGTTTGGCATCATCCCTGTCAGCAGGCTTACCCAGAATCATCCCCTTGTGCGCCACCACTGTATCGCATGCAATCACAATACTGCCTTCGGGCGCAATAGCTTGCACGGCCTCTGCTTTTTTGCGTGAAACAGCCAATGCATACATTTCAGGGTCGGGCTCACAACAGGTTTCATCCGCTTCGGAGACAATTACCCGAAACGGAATTCCCAAATCGGCAAGCATCTGTCGGCGTCTGGGGGAAGCCGACGCTAATATCAGTTCGGTCATATGTACCTCTTATAATTCAAACAGTTTTAAAACCCGAATGGCTTTCCCCTCGGCAAACATCTGTACCTGCCCAATAGCAAAAAACACATTCTCTTCCCGATAAAGACGCAATCGTGTCCCTTCGGGCATATCCAATTTTAGCTTTGATAAATAGATCTCGCATCCGTTGCGCGCAAGTTTGGCGTAAAACGGAGGCAAATAAAGTGCCTCACACTGCGAAAACAAGGTTTCCACAGGTTTTAGCACCGCCGCACGTGCCATGAGATCCATTTCTTCCAATTGTTCAAGCGTTACACAATCATGCAAAGAAAAACTGCCCGCATCCGCTCTTCGCAAGCTTTCCATCACAGCGCCGCAACCAAGTGCCGCTCCTATATCCGAAACCAGTGTACGGATATAGGTACCTTTGGAACATTCCACATCCAATAAATATTTCCCCGCCTCCCAATCGCATTCGATCAGCTCCAGACGGTATATGGTTATTTCTCTGGCTTTTCGCTCCACTTCAACACCTTTGCGCGCTAAATCGCACAGCTTTTTTCCATCCACTTTTAATGCAGAATACATAGGGGGAATCTGCATGATCTTGCCGCGAAATTGGCTTAGAATCTCATTCACCCTTTCCTGCAAAGGCAGTATGTCCGTTCGAGAAAGTACATTTCCCGAAATATCCTCCGTATCCGTGGTAAGCCCTAACTGCATTCCTGCGATATAGTGCTTATTTTCCGAGGTAAGATATTCAGATGCCTTCACCGCTCTGCCAACCATCACGGGAAGCACCCCCGTGGCAAGCGGGTCTAGGGTTCCTGTGTGCCCCACCTGCTTGGTTCCGTACAAACGTCGCAGACGTGCAACCACATCGTGAGAAGTCATTCCGGCGGGCTTGTCTACCACCACAACGCCCGACAATAATTTATTTTCTGACATACTGTTCATCTCACTCTTTTACAAATTGCTTTTCAAGTTCTGCAAGAATCATCGCAATTGCCGCTTCCTTAGAATCAGCTTTCAATGTAGCCCCTGCCGCACGTAAATGCCCGCCGCCGCCAAACGCACCGCAAAGAGCAGTACAGTCGGCATTTTTATCCGAACGGGTGGATACACGGTAACTGCCGCCACCCTTTTCTTCCCGCATGACCACCGACATACAAACCCCTCTAATCTCTCGAAGAGCCGAAGGAAGTTCCGCCATGTTTTCATCGTCAAAGCCTGCATCTATCATTTCTTGACGGGTAACAGCAAAAATTGCCGCACGGTTTTCAAAATAAAATACCGTATTGGCAATGCCGTGAGCGGTTGCCGTCAGTGTTTTATAATCCTTGCTTTCAAATAAAATACCGTTCACATCTTCAAAAGAAATACCTCTGCGCCGCATATCAGCAGCAGCTTCAAACGCCCCTGCGGTCGCATTGGCATAACGAAATCCGCCTGTATCCGAAGCTATGGCACCATAACATGACAATAAAATATCTTGATCATCCATTCCCATTGCCATTGCCAAGCGATATATAATTTCTCCCGCGGCAGATGCGTCGGGATCCACCATATTGTATTTGGCAAAATCAGAACCTGTTCGGTGGTGATCCAACTTGAGCCATACCCCTTTGTTCTCTGCTTGTTCAGAAATTCCGCCCAACAAAGACAGTTCTGCCACATCCACGGCAATCAAGAATTCATTTTCACCAAATACCGGGTCCTTCTCCACACCAACAGGGCAAAGCTTTGTTAAATATTCAGGCAGTGGATCCGCACAACAAATCCGAGCAGTCTTTCCCAAATTGACAAGTATACGGTACAAAGCCACCGCGGAACAGATCGCATCTCCATCGGGATGGCGGTGAATGAGAATGGCAAATTGGCTTCCATCGTCAAACAGCTCTTTTATCCGATCACAATCAACATTCGCATGGGTATAAATTGTTCTTTGATTTCGGTTCATCACAAATTTTCCTCGGTTTCGGGTTCGTCCTTTAAATCCGCTTCCACACTGCGCAGCAGCTTCGAAATATGCGCACCGTTTTCCATGGAACGGTCACGCACAAATGTAAATTCGGGGGTCTGGCGCAAATTCAACCGCTTTGCCACCTGTCCGCGAATAAATCCTGCAGCACTCTTCAACCCTGCCATAACTTCTTTTTCATCCTGTCTTCCCAGCGCAGAATAGTAAACCTTTGCAAATTTAAGGTCAGGGGTTACATCCACAGCGGTAACTGTCATCAATGCATCCGACACACGGGGATCTTTCACATCCCGCAAAATATCATTCAGCTCACGCTGAACCTCTTCGTTGATTCTATTTCTTCTATAATTTGCCATATTACTCCTTTGGGATTTGATATAGATCCCATTTCTATTTTTGCTTTTCTTTTATTGTATCATATTTTCAGAAAAAATAAAATAATAAGTTGAAATTTTTTCGCAAATGGTTTATAATATTTTTATTATGAGTATACACCCCAAAGGAGTTTTCCATCATGTTGAAGATCTTACATGTAGCTGACCTGCATCTGGATACAGTTTTCTCACTGGAGGATGTGCAAACAGCAGAACTGCGCCGCAATGAACTGCGTGCCGCCTTTGTCAATTTAATGATGTTCGCCCGTTCCAAAGAAGTGGATGTTCTGCTGATTTCGGGTGATCTGTTTGACAGAGTCCGCCCTTCCAAAGAAACAGAAGAAGTCGTGCTGCGTGAATTCTCCGCCAACTCCCGCATGCAGATCTTTCTTTCCCCGGGAAACCATGACCCTTACACCCCCGAGTCTCCCTATGCCCGTTTGCAGTTTCCCGAAAATGTACATATATTTAAAAGCGAAGAACTCACCCATGTCGATCTGCCGGAATACGGTATGACCGTTTGGGGATATGCCTTCACCTCCTCCCGCCTTCCCTACAATCCCTTTGCCGCCCCGCCCCAATTGGATGACAGCCGCATTAACATTTTAGTCGGCCATGCCGATGTGGGCAAATCGGCATCGGATGACTGCCCTGTTCCGCTCTTTGAAATCGCCCGCAGCGGTTTTGACTATCTGGCGCTGGGGCACATTCACGCCGCATCCGGTCTGCAACGAGAAGGATATACCTATTACGCCTATCCCGGCTGTCTGGAAGGAAGAGATTTCGGCGAATGTGGTCCCGGGAAAGGTGCGCTGATTGCCGTTATGCAAAAGAAACGGCCGAGAGAATTTGAAATTGAAACCAAGATGATCCGTTTTGCCCGCCGGCGCTATGAAGTTTTAAGAATTAAATTTGAAGGAACAGAATCTGCGGAAGATGTGATTACCATATGCGATAAAGCAGTAAAAGAAGGTGGCTACGGAGAAGATACACTCCTCCGTCTGATATTGGAAGGTCAATTACCCGAAGGCGTAACAGTTTCCAAAACACTTTTACAATCCATCGCCAAGCGTCTGTTCTATTTAGAAGTCAAAAACCGCACCGAGCCTGCCATCGATATAGAATCTCTCAAAAACGACCCCACTTTGCGCGGTGCATACTATTCTGCGCTTGCCCCCCTTCTGAACGGAAGCCCCGAAGAAAAAAAGCTGGCTGAAAAAGCATTGCGTTACGGCCTTGCCGCGCTTTCCGGTTCAGACATCATCGACTTTGGAGAAGAACTATGAAATATCGTTTTATTCTGCTGGATGCCGACAACACACTTTTGGATTTTGACGCCTGTGAAAAAGAGGCGTTTCGCCGCACTATGGAAGATATTGGCATTCCTTTTTCCGAAACACTGTATGAGCGGTACAGTGCCATCAATTTGGCTTGTTGGAAAGAGCTGGAGCGCAAGGAGATCACCCGCACCGAACTGCAAACAAAACGATATTCTCTCTTAGCAGCTGAGTGCTCGCTGGCACTTGATCCTGCCCAAACAAACGCCCGCTATATTTCTCACCTATCCACCATCTCCGTTTTGATCCCGGGCGCGCTTTCATTTGTCAAAACCCTTTCACAAAAAGCAGAGCTGTATATCATTACAAACGGACTCGCCTGTGTACAAATAGGACGTTTTCACAACAATCCCATTACACCGTATATCCGCAAGATCTTCATTTCCGAATCTTTGGGAGCTTCAAAACCCGACCGTCTCTTTTTTGAGCAGGTGGCAATGCAGATCCCCGATTTTGATCATTCAAATGCCATTGTCATCGGTGACAGTTTAACAAGCGACATCAGAGGGGCAAACAACGCGGGGCTTTCCTGCATCTGGTATAACCCAAAAGGAAACAAACGAGGAAATGAAATAATCGACTATGAAGTTTCAAACTATTCAGAAATCCTAAACATCCTGGAACAAGGAGACTTTCATGAAAATTGAACACATTACAATCCGCAATTTCGGAAAGCTTTCTGATTTTGAGCTTTCACTTGAAAGCGGTCTGAATATTATAGAAGGCGCCAATGAATCGGGAAAATCCACCATTGCCGCTTTTATCCGATTTATATTTTACGGTCTGTCCGGCAGATCAGACGGTGAAATTTCTCCAAGAGAACAGTATTTGTCCTGGTCCAAAGGCGAAGCCTCAGGGTCACTCGAGGTATCGGTCGATCAAGGGCGATATCGCATTGAACGCACACTGACGCAAAACAGCCGTAATATCAGTGAACATCTAGCCGTTGTTGACATTGCATCGGGCACGATTCTGAAAAACGCCAATCCCGCTGCATTGTTCTTGGCAGGTGTACCGGAAGACGTATTTTGCCGCACTGCTTTTGTCGGTCAGGAAGATGGTAGCATTTTAAACGGGAAGCAAGCGGGACAAGCCATTGAAAATATTTTATCTTCCGCCGATGAAAGCATCAATACCAAAAAAGCCATCAAAAAATTAGATGAAGCACGCGTAATGCTGTTACACAAAAACAAAAAAGGCGGCAAAATCTACGAACTGGAAAACATGCGTGACGATCTGCGTTCCCGCGCCGTCAAAGCAGAAGAAGATTGTCGTTTGCTGGAAGAAAAAAAGCGGTTTTTAAAGGAAAACAGTGCGCGTTTGCATGAAAATGAAGAACATTTAAAAGAAGCAGAAGCAGAGCTGGCTTTCACCGAAGCCAGACGCCGTTTAGAACAAATTGAAAAATCCAAAAAAGCAGAAACGGAACTGAGCCTTGCCAACGAGGAGTTAGACGATTTGGTAAGTTCTCTCTCAGCTAATAATTTTTTTCCAACAGAAACATATCTGCTTTCTTTAGAAAATACAGGCAAAAAGCTTCTGCAAATAACGGATGAAAAGAAAAAACTTGCCGGGCGTATTGAAGAAACAAGACAGGCACTGGCAGAGCCCCCTGTTGACACACAAAACAATGATTATATCGGTATTTTGTCTGCTCATGAAAGCAAATGCAACAAATTGCGTCTGATTTCCATTGCTCTCTTAATCCCTGCCCCTATTATTGCCATCATCGGAGCTGTCAAAACAAATCTCCTGCTTGCCATTCCATTACCCGCATTGCTGCTGATCGGCTCAGGAATACTGTTTTGGTTGTCTTTGAAAGAAAAGGCGGCATATACTGCCATACTGCAAAAACTCGGCATCGAAAACAAGGATTCCATCGCCGATATCATTTCCCAAACCGCCATGCAACAGGCACGCTACCAAACGTTGAAGGAAACATATGCCGACTTGGAATCCGAAATGGCGGCAGTCATAGCTGCCGAAGCGGCACTGAGTAAAGAAGCTGCCGAGCTTGCTGCCCGATGGGGCAAAAAAATCACAGGCATCAAAGACCTGGCAAAACTGATTGCCGAAAGCAAAGATGCCTGCCTGCGCATGCAAAAAGCAGTTGTCAAAAAAGACACCTGTCAAACAACTTATAATGCATTGCGCACCCCTTGCACCGAGGAAGAACTGGCAGAACTATCTGAAATTCTAAAAAGAGGCGGCAGAGAACTGACCTCCGAAGAATACTCTAAGGTCAAACGCAGTCAAACCTTCTACCGTCAGACTATCGAAATGCTCTCCAAAAAAGTAAAGGAAGCCGAACATCTGATTATTCAATTGCGTGCCCATTCAGAGGTCCCAAAAGATTTAAGAGACCGGGCAGATCAACTGGACGCGCGCATCGAAGCATTGAATTTCCGACACGATGCCTACCTTTTGGCAGGACACAAACTAAACGAAGCCACAGCTCTTTTGCGTGCTCAGATAACCCCCATGCTTTCAGGCGAAGCTTCTGCATTTATGGCACACGCCACGGAGGGCAAATATCAGACAGTGGGCGTTTCCGATTCTTTCTCTCTTAGCTACAGCGACGGAAAAGCAACCCGCACCACTGAATATTTAAGTTGCGGCACCCAAGATCTGGCATATTTGGGGCTTCGATTGGGGCTTGCTAAAGTACTGTTCCCCAAAAGCCTGCCTCCGCTCATCTTTGATGAAAGTTTTTCCAGATTGGATGATCGCCGCATGGCAATGGCATTTACCTATCTTTCCAAAATCGCCGAAGACGGCGGTCAAGTTATTCTTTTGACAAGCAACAGAAGAGAACGCAAATATGCAGAGGCCATCGGCAACTGTCATCTCTATCAACTGTGAGGTTATATGAACATATGTGTATACGGAGCTTCCAGCAATGAAATTGCCCCCTGTTATCTGGAAGCCGGAGAAAAGCTGGGCTATGAAATAGCATACCGCCGACACGATCTTATCTTCGGAGGAGGAGACACAGGACTAATGGGTGCTGTGGCAAGAGGAGTTCATTCGGGCGGTGGAAAAGTCATTGGAATCGTTCCGCGTTTTTTTCGCGTAGACGGTATTTTATACCCCCATTGTGACGATATCTTGTACACTGATACCATGCGGCAACGCAAGGAAATGATGGAACAGTATGCCGATGCTTTTCTCATCACTCCCGGCGGTATTGGAACACTGGATGAATTTTTTGAAATTTTCACCCTGCGTCAGCTTGACCGTCATCGCAAGCCCATCGCAATGCTTGATACCAACGGTTATTATCAACCGATCGCCCAATTGCTTTCCCACATGGCTGATGAAAAATTCCTGACAGCTGACTGTTTGAAACTCCTTAAAATATCGCCTGATCCTATAGAGCTGCTGGATTTTCTGCAAAACAATCCCACTGAATCTATATCGGGAACAGGACTCAAATTCTTGGAAGAGGATACTGTATGAAGATTTTTATTTCCGATTACGACGGAACGCTCAACCGCGGCGGCGGTGTTACCGAAAAAGATCTGGCAGCCCTGGATGCTTGGCAGAAAAATGGCAATCTGTTCGGCGTTGCCACCGGAAGAGACCTACGCGGTTTAATGAATGTATGGCGCCGCTGTTTGCCGCTAAAACCCGATTTTGTAATCGGCGGAAACGGAACGCAAATCTACGATCAAAACGGCACTCGTGTTTTGCGCTATCCCAAAAGCGGACAGATCGTCCCCGAAATCACACATTTGATCTTAGATCGCGGCGGCAGAATTGTACATATTACCGCAGAAGAAGGCAAATACATTCTGACCCTTGACAGAAAGATTCCCGAAAACACAAAAGATATCTATTTCACGCTAAATAATATTCCTACTCCTACAGAAATCTACTCAGTTAATACCTATTTTGATTCACCCAAGCTTTCGGCGGCCTTTTGCGCTGAATGTTGCACCCGCTTCCCCGAATTTACCGCCTATCAAAACACCGACTGTGCCGATATTGTACCCAAAGGCACCGGAAAGGCTGAAGGTATTGCCGCATATCTGAACTACACACAACTAAAACC
Source organism: Oscillospiraceae bacterium (assembly GCA_015064585.1). GTDB lineage: Bacteria > Bacillota > Clostridia > Oscillospirales > CAG-272 > SIG655. Next base: position 73,330 of record SVRY01000004.1, on the reverse strand, counting down.
CGAAATGGTGATCACCGCGGGAGATTCCGGAAACGATCTGGGTATGTTGCGCGCTTATACAGGCAGTACTCTGCCCGATGCCGATGAAGAACTGCGTCGTATTTTGGGGGAAGATAATATCTATCCCGATATTTCCGCAATGCTTACACGATATTCTTAAAAAAATTTATCCATTCACTTTACAAACCCGATTTTTTGTGCTATACTTCTTGTGTTATCTACCCGTGGCACAGCTGGATAGCGCGTCAGACTCCGACTCTGAAGGTCGAAGGTTCAAATCCTTTCGGGTAGGCCAAAAGTGTTGCTTAGCATAAAATATAAGCACGTAATAACAAGAGGCACAGAATCTGTCGCGATTCTGTGCCTCTTGTTATTACGCCCAAAACCGAATGCGTTCCTTGCATGTATAATTTTAATAATGGTGTCACACATTCATTTGTACCGCCTGTTTTACATCGATTTTACATCAGTGCGGTTGTAGATTTTACAGTAAAAAGATAAAATATACAGGAAAAATACAGTTACCAATCATAAATATTAAAATATATAAACGAAAGCGAGGACATTTTGAATGGATATTTTTGACGTATTAACCCTCATAGGCGGCTTATGCCTGTTCCTGTTCGGCATGAACCTAATGGGCAGTGCCTTGGAGAGAAGCGCCGGCAGTAAGCTTGAAACTATGATTGGCAAGCTGACAACGGGAAAACTGGCAGGGCTGCTGACCGGTCTTGGCGTTACAGCAGTCATACAAAGCTCTTCGGCAACAACGGTCATGGTCGTTGGCTTTGTGAACTCCGGTCTAATGAGTCTGAAACAAGCAATTCACGTGATTATGGGTGCAAATATCGGTACCACCGTTACAGCGTGGATTTTAAGTCTAAGCGGCATCTCCGGCAGTAACATTTTCTTGAAATTGCTAAAGCCCTCTTCTTTTACCCCGGTACTCGCATTGATCGGCATCGTTCTCTTTATGTTTACAAAGAGCAATAAGAAAAAGGATATCGGCATGGTACTTCTCGGCTTTGCCACTCTGATGTTCGGTATGGAAACCATGACCGGCGCAGTTTCGGGACTGCGAGATATTCCGGCATTCCAAGAATTATTCCTTATGTTTAAAAATCCGATTCTGGGTGTACTGGCAGGCGCTGTTCTTACCGCAATTATTCAATCCAGTTCGGCATCTGTCGGCATTCTGCAAGCCTTAGCGGCAACCGGTGCAGTTTCTTTCGGTGCGGCAATACCGATCATCATGGGACAGAATATCGGCACTTGCGTTACCGCAATGATTTCTTCCATAGGCACCACCAAAAACGCCAAGAGAGCAGCACTTGTTCACCTGTCATTTAACATCATCGGAACAGCAGCATGCCTGGGTGCATTCTCCCTTATAAATGCGTTTTGGGCACCGGCTCTGTTAAATGAATCTGCATCTTTTGCAGGCATTGCCACAGCTCACTCTATCTTCAATATTGCGTGCACACTGCTCCTTCTGCCCATGTCCGGACTGCTTGAAAAAATTGCATACAAGCTTGTTCCCGATGCAAAACTGCCCGAAAAAGCCTCTGAACTGGATGACAGACTGCTCGCAACCCCTGCCATCGCTTTGGAATGTGCCCACAATCTTACCTCCGATATGGCTAAAGTAGCAACAGAGGCTCTCAAAAATAGTATTGAATGCCTTGATAATTATGAGAAAACAAAAGCACAGGCTGTTCGTGATGCAGAAGATAAAACAGACCACTATGAAGATATTATCGGCAGTTATCTTGTTAAACTCAGCACCAAGCAGTTAAACGAATCCGAAGGTGCGACTGCCTCCATGCTGTTAAAAGCGATCGGAGATTTTGAGCGCATATCCGACCATGCGGTGAACATTCTTGAATCCGCAGAAGAAATGCGTGAGAAAGGCATCGTTTTTTCCGACAGTGCCAAAACAGAATTGGATTCACTTGCGGCGGCAACCCTTGAAATTGTAGCTTTATCTTATTCTGCATTTGCGGAAGAAAATGCATCTCAGGCAAATCTTGTGGAACCGCTTGAGCAAGTGATCGACAGAATGAAGGAACTTTTACGTACTCGTCACATTGACCGTTTGCGCATGGGTGATTGCGGTATTGAAGCCGGTTTTGTGTGGAGTGATCTGATCACCAACATGGAAAGAGTTTCCGACCATTGCTCTAACATTGCAGGATGCATTATGGATACAAAGGAGCAGAATATGAATCTGCACGAATCCCTTAAAATGCTGAGAAGCGACAATGAGTTTTACAGAGAAAAATATACAGAATATACCAAGAAATATCTTTCATTCGTGTAATCAGAATCTTTATATGCAACAAACGTCGCTTTCGTGTGAAGCGGCGTTTATCTTTTACTTCGATTTTACAAAGGCTTGGTTACGGAATTTACATCCAAAAAGTACACTATAAACATAAAACAGGAAACAGGGCTCAATTGAACAGTAGGGCTAAAAGCACCTGCCTCGAAATTCAATTCAAAAACTGAAAAACCGGCATTGCAATTATTGAAAAAATATACTATAATAATAGTAGTCCAAAATATACAGCAGTCTACCCAAAATAGCGCAAAAATGAAAAATCATAAAAGATCAAGATATATTTTCCCCATTTATGCCGGACACAAAGGCAAAGAAAGAGAGGCAAATGACGTGATTTGGTGTGTTGATGACGACAATACCATCCGTGAAATTGAAGTATACACATTAGAGCAAACAGGATTTGAAGCTCGCGGTTTTGCCGATGGCATTTCTATGCTGGAAGCATTAAAAACCGAAATTCCGGATCTTATTGTCCTCGATATTATGATGCCGGAAATGGACGGGCTTGAAGTACTTAAAAAGCTCCGTTCTGAAGCGGCATATAAAGATATTCCCGTAATCATGGCGACCGCCAAAGGCACTGAAATGGATAAGATCGGCGGTCTTAACTCCGGCGCAGACGATTATCTCGTAAAGCCCTTTGGCGTAATGGAAATGGTTGCCCGCATAAAAGCGGTACTTCGCCGTACTGCCAAAGAAACATCGTCAAACGATATTACCGTTGGCAATATCGTTCTGAAAGAAAAAGAACATATAGTAATCGCAGACGGCGAAAAGGTTGAACTTACTCATAAAGAATTCAAAATGCTCAAATTGTTTATGCAGAACCCCAACACTGTATTTTCAAGAGATAAACTGATGAGCGAAATTTGGGGTATGGACTATATCGGTGAGACCCGTACCGTAGATATGCATATAAAAACCCTTCGCCAAAAACTCGGCAATGCCGGTGGTCAAATCAAGACAGTAATCGGAGTTGGATACAGATTGGAAAACGAAGTATGACAAAAAAGATATTTCACTCCATATTTACGGTGGCATTGGTGGTGCTCCTTGCAAGTATCGGCATCGCCACAAGTTTTTTATATGACTATTTTAATGATTCACAGGTGAAGCAGCTAAAGGCTGAGTTGTCTCTTGTGACCGACACTGTCAACAAAGTAGGCACCCAATATTTTGAGAATTTCGACTCCACCATATTCCGCTTTACCGTAGTGGATGCTGACGGTACCGTGCTTTATGATACACAAGTAAATGCAAGCGAGATGGAAAACCACGCTGACCGTGAAGAAATCATAGAAGCTTTCAAAAACGGCAAAGGTAGTAGCGCAAGAAATTCCTCCACCTTAATTGAAAAGACTTTTTATGAAGCGGCACTTCTTGAAAACGGCAACGTGCTTCGCATCTCTGTAAGTCAGCTTACCGTAGGAGCCTTAATCCTTGGCATGCTGCCCGGGATTTGCGCTATCATACTGATAGCTGCAGTCGTTGCTATCGTTCTTTCTCACACCATGGCAAAGAAGGCAACCGAACCGTTAATGCAGATTGACTTAGAAAACCCCGCTGATAATAATACATATGAAGAATTGGCTCCCATACTCACAAAAATTCACAAACAGCATAAGCAGATCAAGTTACAGATGGAAACCCTGCGCCGCAAATCCGATGAGTTTGAGCAGATCGTTTCTTCGATGAATGAAGGACTTGTGCTCCTTGATGAACACGGTATGATAATCAGCATGAATACAGCAGCAAAGAAAATATTTGCCGTTAAAAAAGATGTTAAAGGCAGCGATTTCCTGCTTATTGATCGTACAAGCAAAATGAGCAAGGCAATTTGGACTGCTTTGGAAGGCAATCACAGCGAATATACTGAAGAGAGAAACGGAAATGAATATCAATTTACAATCAACTCTATTAAATCAGACGAAAAAGTTCTCGGCGCGGTTATTCTCGTGTTTGATATTAGCGACCGTGCTTTTGCAGAGCGTAACCGTCAGGAATTCACCGCAAATGTTACCCACGAATTAAAAACCCCTTTGCAATCCATCATTGGAAGTGCAGAACTGCTTGAAAACGGTCTTGTTAAACCGGAGGATACGAGCAGATTTGTCGGAAATATTCGCAAAGAAGCTACTCGACTTGTCAGCCTGATCAACGATATTATACGCCTTTCTCAACTTGACGAAAACCACGAACCGGCAACCGAAACGGTAGAATTGGCAGAAGTTGCAAAAGAGGTCGTCGAAGTTCTGACAGTATCAGCTGCCAAAAGAAATATTGAACTCTCTATCGATGGTGATCCTTGCACCATTTACGGTGTGCGCCGTTATATTTACGAAATCATTTATAATCTTTGCGATAATGCTATCCGCTACAATGTGGACGGCGGAAAGGTTGAAATTAAAATCGGCAAGGATAACGGACGTACAATTGTTTCTGTAAAGGACACCGGCATCGGCATTGCACCCGAGCATCAATCCAGAATTTTTGAACGCTTTTACCGTGTGGATAAAAGCCACTCCAAAGAAACAGGCGGCACAGGATTGGGGCTCTCCATCGTAAAACATGCGGTGCAGTATCACAGCGGGAAAATAACGCTTGACAGCGAGCTCGGGAAAGGAACAACGGTTACAATCTTGTTTTAATCCAATTCATTCGCCCAACCAAAAAAGCGACAGTCATTACCAAAAAGCAATGAACTGTCGCTTGCTTTATTTGGTAATTCCATTATTGCCAAAGCCGGTCAAAAACAGTTTATATTATACACCGATATAAAAATTTCGCCAAACCTTTCTTTTTGCAGTATATCCCATGTTAATCAATTCGTATATTTTCCCCATCTGCCTTGTATACTGTATATATAAAGATTACAAGGATACCGAAACAAATATGATGGATTTTTTACCCAAAGAGCCCTACAAACGCGTATTTGTAGTTGTTTTCTACGCCACACTGGGCTGTATTTTATTTTATTTATTTTTTCGTTTTTTCTGGATACCGCTACTCCCTTTTTTAATTGCCCTCTTACTTTCGGCATTGATTCGTCCCATCGTTCTTTTTCTAAAAAAGAAATTCCGTATTCCCACGCAGGTTGGCACGCTTTTACTGCTTTTACTGTTGATCTTTGGCATACTGGTTCTTTTGTATACCGCCACAGTGCGGCTACTAGCAGAAGCAGGCAAATTTTTAGCCTCGGAAGTGCCCGAAAAAGCAGGCACCTCCTCCTTGACACTGGCGTTACAATCCATGCTTTCCAAATGGTTCCCCGGCGCAAAAAAATATTTGGAAAGCCAAAATTTCGGTTATGCCGTGCGTAACAGCCTACGGTCCGCTGCCTCTTCTTTCACCGCAAGCATTCCCGGATTTTTATCCAAAACGCTTTCACAGCTTCCCCTTGTCCTATTCTTTATCGTAGTTTTGGTCATAGCCGCCTATTATTTGGTAACCGACAAAGAACGTATTTTTGGAAGCCTTGGCAAGATCTTTCCTGAACGTATTGTAAACGAAGTGCGCATTTTGCGCCGTCAAGCAGGCGATTGTTTCCTACAGTATTTAAAAGCAGCCATTATTCTGCTCTTGGTAACCTTTTCGGAACTTCTGATCGGATTTATGATTCTGCAAGTTCCCTATTCCCTGACGCTTGCGGCGCTAATTGCCGTAATAGACTTTTTCCCCATTCTCGGAACCGGAACCGTTATGGTTCCATGGGCAATTGTCAGTATGGTTTCGGGGGATATCCGAACCGCACTGGGATTGTTGATCCTATGGGCCGTAATATCTACCATTCGTCAAATACTTGAACCCAAGATTATAGGAAAAAAGCTGGGATTACACCCCTTTCACGCCCTTGTAGCGATGTATTTTGGCTTTTCGTTATTCGGTTTTACAGGATTGGTACTCGCTCCTCTTGCTATTACTGTGTTGATTGGCGTAATACGGGAAAAATACCCCGGTGATAAAACTGTCTCCGCAAAGAAATCCCGGGATCAATAGTATAAAAAATCGAGGAAAGCATGTATTTTCGTTGACAAATTCAAACACTTTATGATATACTGAAAGATAGAACGGAGGTGACACTATGGCAGGACTGATACAATGGAATTTTGATCCCCGCAACCCAAGCAGAATACCGCCATCCCTTGATGGGCTTTTGGTCAACAGAGGCATTTTGCCGGACGATCTGCTTCTGGTGTTCCGCTCAGATACCGATCTATCTCTCAAACGCACCGAATGCTATTTTCTCGTCACAAATAAATATCTTTATGTTATCGAAGGGCAATCTCAAACCAAAATACTTCCTCGACAAAAGGGAGCCCGCGGCCGTCGATACTATCCTTCTTTCGCCGAAAAGTCCTTCGAATGCTATACGCTTTCTAATTTTTCAGATTTTACGGTTGAAGAAACACCATCGCGTTTAACGCTGGTGGGCATCCGCCATGACAGTGCGCATCTTGCCGTCGGAGCTTTTGTATTCTCTTATAGAGATGAGGTATATGCGGCGTATCATTGCCTTTTAGACATTTTGAAAACAGGCAGCATCAGCCATACCACACTATCACAAGGCAAGATGTCCTCCCGCTGCTGTCCCATCTGCGGAACCTTATACGATTTCCAAGGGCATTGTCCCCGTTGCGCTGACCGACGCAACATCATGCGTCGCATGGGACTTTTTTTGAAACGCTACCGTGGGCAAATGTTAGCGGTTCTGTTTGTCATGATCGTATCCGGCATCATGTCAGTACTTTCCCCCTATTTGGGAGCCGGGTTCTTTTACGATGAAGTACTGGACAAACAAGGTGGATTTTATGGTCAGATTCTAACCGTTATCTTACTGATTACAGGAACTGCACTGCTCTCCTCGCTTTTATCCATTGTTCACAACATCGTATCGTCACGCATTGCAGCCAATCTCATATACGATCTAAAAAAGACCATTTTTTCCGAGATTGGACGCCTGGGGCTTTCATTTTTCACCAATCGCCGTACAGGCGGACTTATGAATCAAGTCACATCGGATGCCAATACTATCTACTGGTTCTTTTGCGACGCATTGCCATATTTCACTGTCAATATGATTCAGGTCCTGGTCATCGGCTGTATCATGTTTTATATGAATTGGCTGTTAGCACTTCTCTCGCTCATCACCGTTCCTTTGGTCGCATTCTGCATTTCTCATTTTTATGCCAGAATGCACCGTTTGCATGAGCGCCGCTATGCCAGACGCCGCAGTCTCAGTTCATTGGTCACCGATATTTTGGGCGGCATTCGCACCGTAAAAGCTTTTTCGGAAGAGGAAAAAGAAACAAACCGTTTCAACCGCCGCAGTGATAAAGCCGCCAAGGCAGACCGTGCCGCATCCACTTATTCAACTCTTTACAACCCACTTATCAATACCCTGCTTGGCGTTGGCGATATATTGGTATGGGGATTTGGCGGATGGATGGTCATCCAAGGGCAGTTAAACTATGGCGAACTCATGACCTTCATTGCATATACAGCCATGATATACTCTCCACTGCGCTTTTTTGTGGACATGGTCAGCAATGCGGCAGACAGCATGAATGCCATGGGACGACTTTTTGAGATCATGGATACGCCCGACAGTTTACCGGTTCTTGGGGAGCCAAACAGCTTTGCAGAATCCGGTTGTCAAGGAGAAGTAGAATTTTGCGGTGTCAGTTACGCATATGTCAGCGGACACCCTGTTTTAAGTGATGTTTCTTTCCATGTTGCGCCGGGCGAAACACTGGGCATTGTCGGACGTACCGGAGCCGGAAAAAGCACCCTTGCCAATCTGCTCATTCGGTTGTTTGATCCCGATGAAGGACAGGTTCTAATTGACGGAATCGATATTCGTACATTGTCTCCCGAAGAACTTCGTCGCAATGTGGCAATTGTTTCCCAAGATACTTATTTATTCCTTGGCTCCATATATGATAACATTGCATATGCCAGACCCACAGCAGCCAAAGACGAAATCATTGCCGCCGCTCGTGCCTCCGGTGCTCACGATTTCATTATTAAGCTTCCGCAAGGATATGAAACACAAGTGGGAGAAGGCGGTGCAGGGCTTTCCGGCGGTGAACGGCAGCGAATTTCCATCGCACGCGCAATTCTAAGAGAACCCAAAGTTTTGATCCTCGACGAAGCAACTGCCGCAATGGACACCGAAACCGAACGCAAGGTACAAGCCGCCATTGAAGAGCTTTCTCGCGGCAGAACAACCCTTATGATCGCACACAGGCTCTCCACCTTACGAGATGTGAACAAATTGATCGTTATTGAAAACGGTCACATTGCGGAAGAAGGAAGTCATACAGAACTACTGCGTAAGAAAGGTATTTATCACAAGCTATTCAATCTACAAATGATTGCTATGCGCAACATTGGTATTGAAGAATAACAAACTTCAAACGAAAGGATTTCGGGATATCCCGCATAGATTATTATGGCAGATAAGAATTTGATTCTAACCCCTCATAACGCGGTCTTTTCCCGTAACGGTGATTTTCCATCACTTTTGCTGCGCGAAAAGATATCCGCACATCTCAGCTTGGAAAAGCATTATCCCAGAGTATATCTGCGCCGTGCTTTCCCTGCGGAAGAACCTACAAAATACATCTCGGTGGCAGGCAAAGATGAAAAGGAGATCGGAATGATCCCCGACATTGCCATGTTCCCGGAGTTTCAACGCAATATACTGAAAAACGAACTGAATCACCGGTATTTCATGCCTAAGATTAACCGCATTGACAAGATTCAAGACCGTTTTGGTCATACGATCTTTCAGGTGAAAACCGATATTGGTCCCTTGCAATTCACAATCAGAGATGTTTACCGCAATCTTCTCCGCCTGTCCGACGGCAGAATAATCCTCACAGACGCTGACGGAAACCGCTATGAGATCACCGATCCCAAGAAACTGGACCAAAAGAGTTACAAACTCATTGAACTTTACATATAAAGGATCATTACTATGTTTGAGGTCAAAAAGAAGAAAAAAAAGGCGCTTACTCCCGAGGAGTTAGCGCAAACATATGACGAAAAACTTAATATCAACGATATTCTCTATTGCTTTCAATACAACCGTATGTATATTGAAACCGGATATGAAAGTGCCAACGGAGTTGTATGTCTTCTATCTGACCGAATTATGGCATATGATGAAGGAATTCAATGTGAATATCCGTTGGTTCTGTTAAAAACCGCGCGAGTAGAGAGCAGCCCCGGCACGGTACAGATCTATTTGACAACACACTCAGGAGATGATCATCTTCTTTGCAGTGCCGACCGCAGCCACACTGAATCCCTGGCACTGGGTGCCGAAAATATCCGTGCATTGATTGCAGGAACCCCTTTAAAAGAAGCCAAAAACAAAAAAGTCTCTATTTGTCCCAAGTGCCACCGACCTATTCCGCCGGGAGCACAAACCTGTCCCCGATGCCGCAGCAAACGGAATCTGTTTCGCGGTATATTCTCCATCATTAAGCCTTACCGTTTTACCCTGATAAGTTCCATTCTGTTTTTCATTGCCACCTCTCTTCTGCAGCTTGTTTCCCCCATGCTTTCCCGTATTTTGGTGGACGATTATATACGAGCCGATACAATACCTCGGGTAACCGCATTTGCTACTGTGGTGCTTATAATCTTTGGCGTATCATTGTTTTCCAAACTGCTGAGTGTAATAAGAGGACTTATTACCATTCAAATGGGCGAAGGGGTAATTGTACGCCTTCGGAAGCAGATCTTTGATAAGATCAATCGTCTCTCTCTTCGTTGCATTCAACGCCGTACTACCGGCGAATTGATGCAGCGGATCAATTCGGATACGCAAGTGATCCGCGACTTTATAACCAGCGAAATGGCTACTGTTATCGAACAGGTTCTGGTTCTGATCTCGGTTACGATCATTGTATTTCTATATGACTGGCGTTTGGCACTGCTGGTACTGGTACCTGTGCCGCTCGTTATGTTCCTTTACATGACCTTCCACAAATACATTCGAAGAATGTATCATCGGCAATGGAAAATGAACGCACGTGCCAACACGGTACTTCATGATATCTTTTCGGGAATCCGTGAAGTAAAAGCTTACGGAACCGAGCAAAGAGAGACCGCCCGCTATGACAAAGCAATTACCGATGAACGCAAGATACAGATCCGAAACGAAGTGTTTTTCGGAAAGATACAGCCTATCCTGAGTTTCCTCATGGGGGCAGGACAATATTTGCTTCTCTATTACGCAGGCAAGAGTATCCTCTCCGGAAACGGCATGAGCTACGGTGAATTGACTCAGTTTACTTCGTACATCACAATGGTGTACGGACCGCTTCGATACATGACCACTCTGCCGCGTCGTCTTGTACGCACAGGAACCGCATTTTCCAATATTTTAGATTTGATTGAAGATGAAGATGAGATGTTAGAAGATCCTGATATAACAAGTCATTCCATTAACGGTCATATTGTGATGAAGGATCTCGGATTTTCTTATAACAGCGAGAGAGAGATTCTGCATAATATCAATTTGGACATCCGCCCCGGAGAAATGATCGGTCTTGTCGGACGTTCAGGTGTCGGTAAGACAACGCTTGTCAATCTAATCATGCGCATGTATGAAGCCAATAAAGGATCTCTTACCATTGACGGAATTGACATCAAGAACATTTCCAAAGAAGACTTGCGCACCAATGTGGGCGCCGTTTTGCAAGAAACCTATCTGTTTAGCGGCAGCATCTACGACAACATCGCCTACGCCAAACCGCACGCTACCAAGGAAGAAGTTATTCAAGCCGCGCAAACAGCAGGTGCACATGATTTTATTGTGAAAATGCCCGACGGATATAATTCCTATGTTGGAGAACGAGGATCCACCCTCTCAGGAGGCGAACGGCAAAGGATCGCCATTGCCCGCGCTTTGTTGCGCGACCCCAAAATTTTAATTCTGGATGAAGCAACCTCAGCTCTGGATACTGAAACTGAAGCAAAAGTACAAAACGCACTGGCAGAGCTTATCAAAGGACGTACTGTGATTGCCATTGCGCATCGTCTTTCCACGCTTAGAAATGCCAATAGAATCATAGTGCTGGATCGTGGAACTGTCGCAGAAGAAGGATCCCATGAAGATCTGATGAAAAAAGGCGGCATTTACTACGGTCTTGTGATGGCACAGCGTCAAATGAACTCACGCAAAGATTCTTAATATCTATAAATAAAAGACACATTCAAAGTTTTTCTCCTGAATGTGTCTTTTTATATGTTCTTAGTATATCATAAAATTATGCGTTGGGCGTTTCTCCCAATTGATCCCGCACATATACTACCGCCAGACCGCCCTTGGACGTCTCTCGATAATCAGAATCCAAGTCCCTACCGGTTTCATACATGGTCTTCACTACGGTATCAAAGGAAATGCGGCGAGTACCGGTCAAGAAATTGGCAAGTGACAAAGCATTTATGGCACGCATGGCAGCAACAGCATTTCGTTCAATACAAGGAATCTGTACAAGACCGCAAATGGGGTCACAAGTCAATCCCAAATGATGCTCCAGTGAAAGCTCAGCGGCATACTCAATCTGATCAATCCCCATCTCAAACACTTCAGCAAGTGCTGCGGCAGCCATAGCACAGGCAGTTCCAATCTCCGCCTGGCAACCGCATTCAGCACCCGAAACAGATGCATTGGTCTTAACCACATTACCAATCACGCCTGCTACAGCCAACGCATTAACCATTTGCTCATCGGAAAAGCCCTTATTTTCCTGCATGTATTTCAACACAGATGGCAAAACACCGCAGGAGCCGCATGTGGGCGCTGTAACAATGGTTTTACAGTCAGCGTTCTGTTCACTGGCAGCAAAGGCATATGCGCATATAATGCGGTTTTCTCGGGTCTGAGGACGTTCATCAATATGACGTCGATTGTACAAATGCTGTGCAACTCTCTGCAACTGCAGATCGCCTGGAAGAACCCCTGTGTGAACAAGACCTTCATCGATCTCAGTCTTCATAACTTGCCAAATATCAAAGAGGAAGTCACGAATCTCATTTCCTTCCCGCTCATATACATAATCGGAAATACGAATTTTTTTTGCTTTACAATAATCCGCAATTTCTCTGAAGTTCTTTTCGGGGTACATATCGGGAGCATCCACATCCGGTCTTCCCTGCACGCGAATATCACCGCCGCCAATACTCATAATACGCTCAGTTGCAATCACTTCGCCATTTTTAATGGCAAAGAAATCCATTGTATTGGCATGCGGGAGCCCTTCTTCACTGGGATCGCCAAATATCACCTCAATGGGATGCGGTTCAAATGTTTCAATGATTGCCGCATCGGTACGGTGTCCTTTACCGGTGCTGGAAAGGGAACCGTACAAAATTACACGATACAAATCAGCATCGGGATGTTCACTCATAAACAGCTTGCTCGCCTTTTCCGGTCCCATTGAGTGGGAACTGGATGGGCCTCTTCCTACTTTATAGAGTTCTCTTAGTGACTTCATACATTTCTCCTTTCACCCTTTTGTACTATTCAAAAATTATCTTTTTTTCTTCTTTTTATGTACTTTTGCTTCCTTTTCCTTCATAAAGAACATACCAATGATCATAACAACAGCAAATACGATCAGATAGAACAATACGGGGCATTGGAAACCTTTACCGCTTTCAAGGGCTTCCTTATACGGCTGAATACCATGGGAATATACCGTAGCATATACCATAAATACGCTGGCGCAAATTGCAAGCAACGGAACAATAAAACGACGCAAGAAGTTTTCTCCCTTAGAACGAACCATAAACATAAAGAAGATGGGTATATAAAGCGGATATGTGGTAACAATCGGCAATTCGGAAGAGTCAAAGGCAAACTTCCAAACAAAAGAGCCGGGATCTTTGGACAGGTTTGCAAAGTAGAAATATGCCAGCCAAACAGCACACACAAACAACCCGAGGATAGCGGAGTTGTGAGGCATATTGGTCTTTTTATCAACTTGAGAAAACATCTCAGAAGAAGGACCGCGGCGACGGGCTGCAAGAGCATAAATACCGCGCGAAGAACCGATCATAAGACCGTTTAGCGTTCCCAAACATGACACAACCACAAAAGCATCCAACAGTATACCAAGCTTATCATATATATTGGTGAAAGCAACCGTTGCGCCTTCTTCCATCAATACCTGCTTAGGTGCACCGCCGGCAACACCGATATAGTACAAAATATAAATAGCTACAATAATGATACCACCAACAACCAAAGCGATCGGCAAATTACGCTTTGCATTCTTCAATTCCGCATTGATGGCAGTTGCGATGATCCAACCCTCATATGCAAAAGCTGTAGTAACAACTGCTGCGAACAAAGGATTGGTCTTCATGTCCTCCTTCACAACATCGGTAACAGTCTTAAAATTCTCGATCAACGCGCCCTCGGGAGAAACCAATCCATAAATCAAGCCGCCAATGATTACCATTAACAAAGGAATCAACTTAATGAACGTTGTGCTTACTTGAAAATAACCGGCAATTTTGGGAGAAAGCGCATTCATCATAAAACTGATAACCAAAAACAGCATTGCCACTACCATTGTTTCAGGGCCAAACAATGCGCCGCCATCAGCTGCAGAAATATGTATAGGAAGATTAGAATTTAAATTGGTCACAAAAACCAAGAAATAGCGAGCCGATACCCAAGCCAAGGTAGAAGTCATGGCAGGATAATAAATAACTGTCATGAACCAGCCAACAAAATAACCGTATCTCGGACCTACTAAAACATCTGCATAGTCAACAACGCCGTTGACCTTCTCGTATTTGGTTGCCATAATAGAAAAAGCCAATATACAAGCAAGCATGACCGCGCCGCCAATTCCCCACGCCATAATACCAATGGGAAGATCTCCCCTGGTCTCATTCAATACATCCTGCGCCTTAAAAAAAACGCCGGAACCAATAACGGTTCCCACTACCAAACAAATAGCAGTGAGCAGTCCGTATTTTTTTTGTAGCTCATTACTCATAAAAGTCCTCCAACAAACTTAATTAACAGTATTCTATCAAATAAATACGCAAATGTCAATCAGCAGTTTTATTTTTGTGAATAGTGCTCTTTTTTTATGCAAAAAATAGTATAAGTTTCACAAACAATTGACACCAAAGAAGTTTTATGTTACCATATATTCATAGATTCATAAGGAAGGATATACCATCATGAGGCATACCGGCGCAGAACAACACGAGCGCATGACAACTACCCCCATCCCAAAACTCGTATTATCGCTGGCAATACCAACCGTTGCCAGTCAATTGGTAACTGTCATTTATAATACCGCGGATACATTTTTTGTTTCCAAGCTGGGGAACAGCGCCTCTGCGGCAGTAGGAGCAGTTTTTCCGGTAATGGCATTTATACAAGCATTCGGATTTGGCATCGGCATGGGGGCAAGCAGTTTAATCAGCAGACAGTTGGGCGCAAAAAAGAACTCCGAAGCTGAAAAATTTGCGATCAGTGCGCTGGCATTTGCAAGCTTGATAGGATTTGTCATTCTACTTGGTGGTATATTTGGCATGCAGCCGCTCATGAACCTTCTCGGGGTTAGCAAAACAACTCTGCCATATGCATCCGATTACTGCAGAATTATCCTTTGGGCAGCTCCTATTATGTGTGCATCCTTTGTGCTCAACAATCTTTTGCGTGCCGAAGGAGCTGCCATACTATCGATGATCGGGCTTTGCACCGGCGGTATGCTAAATATTTTTCTGGATCCTATATTTATTTTCAGAATGAAAATGGGAATTTCAGGCGCAGCACTTGCTACTATTATCAGCCAAATCGTCGGATTCACCATACTTTTAGCCGCTTATCTGTTTGGTAAAAGTATCATCAAGTTAAGAATATCCTGCATTAGCCACAGCTTGGGGGATTATATTTTACTTTTACGCACCGGATTTCCCACAATTGCCAGGCAAGGAATTGCGAGTTTTGCAGGAATCCTGCTCAATAACCAAGTTTCTCCCTACGGTGATGCTGCCGCCTCTGCCATTGTCAGCATAACTAACCGCATCTACATGCTCATGCGAAACATTGTAATCGGCATCGGACAAGGCTTTCAACCGGTTGCGGGTTATAACTACGGTGCTGAAAAATATGATCGAGTGCGCAAAGCTTTTCGTTTTTCCACTGTGATCGGCACATTGGTTTGCACTTTATCTGCCATTCTTGTGGCATGTTTTTCAGAAACGATCGTTGGCTGGTTCCGAAATGATCCATCCGTTATACAAATCGGTGTGCTCTCTCTCCTTTATTGTTGCTCTGTAACGCCGCTTATGGCATACTCCACCTATGTCAACCAATTGTTGCAAGGATTGGGCTTTTCAAAGAGTGCGACATTATTGGCAATGTGCCGGCAAGGTTTTTGCTATCTACCCTTGATTCTTCTTTTACCGGACTGGCTAGGGCTTACAGGGGTACAGCTCGCTCAGCCGGCCGCCGATCTGCTGACCTTTTTGATTGCAATTCCTTGTCAAATTCATTTTATGAAAAAGCATCTACCAAATAGCAACGAATAGTTTATCAAATCACTTCAAAAATTTTAAAATACAAATCTAAGTAAGAAGCCTTAATTTTCAAATACCAAAATTTTCAAGTAACACAATATCTCCGATGTCGCAATTTAAATATTGTACAATTTTATTTACTTGTATAGGTTATGCTTTCGCTCCAATCACTCGATCTGTAGTTTTCCTGATCTTCGGCAAGGGCTCTTACCCTATAAGTTCTTCCGGGCATAGGAGGAGCCATGTCATTAGATTTTACTATTCTTTCAGTGGTTTTGCCCTCGTAGGTTATTTCAACCACGTAATACATCGCTCCGTCCACCGCATTCCACCAAAGAATCTTATCTGCAATTCTCAGGTTGGTGGGAACGGAAAGCACTGCTCTGTTATCAACGCAGGTATATACCGCCCATTCACCGTCAACGTATCCCTTTGCAATACCTTCGGCATTGGGAACACATTTTACGCGAAGAACGTCGCCGTTCTTCAGAAATACCGTGAGAGCTTCGTCAAGCTCTACTCTTACAGTTGCGCCACCATTGATGGTATAAACGTAATGAGATATGAGCGAAGTATCCCAAACAAACCAGCTTATTTTACAGCGCGCGGTATCATAATCGCCAAACTCAGGCGCGGAAATCTTGATGCCTTCAAATGTATACCACTCACTCCACTCGCTGTCAAGCCAAAATTCAGAACCCAATCTTTTCGCTCTGATCATAGTACCAACGGGAGGCAGGGCGAAGCTAAAGGAGTCGATCATTTCAAGATCAACAGGTATACCGTATTTGTTCTGCGCCTCATACTCATAGCCGCTTTCCCAGCCTTCAGAACCCTCAGCCGAGCCTCTGCCACCGTTTTCATCAAACACTACGGTAGGTCTGGCGAGTTGCTTTTTGATAAACAGGGTTTTATATACCACATCCTCGTACTCGCCCTCGGCATATACCTTTTCTCTGCACCTGGTGTAGATCTGTAGGGAAATTATACCTGCGCTAATCTTAGAACCGTCAATAGCTATGGTGTAGGAAGCGTTGTATTTGGGAATAAACTGATCGTAAAGTCCCTCGGTGTTCTCGCCTGCCTTTATGCGGCGGATATATTCGGCAAACCAAGCTTCCTCATCCACGTTGAGCTTAAGATTGCTTTCGTTGAGGTAAAGGACTGTTTCATCGATTGTGCCTGCGTGGGCTACTATTTTATACAGAAACGCCTTTTCGTAGTTGGATTCACCGCCATCGGGAAGCATATAATCGTCAATATTTACAAGATAGAAGGTCATCTCGTTGCCATTGATCTGAATTTCTCTTAGCTCAAGCAGGTTGCAAATGAAGAGATTTTCTATGCTAATATCCTCACTTTTGGCACCGCTCTCACCGCCTACGGTTTCGTAGTCGATATCCAGCTTTAAGTTTCTGTATTGATTACCTCCGTCAAGCCACAGCGCGTTTTCAAGTACTACGTAATAGGTCTGTCCTACCTTAAACATTGTTTCGGTATCTGTTCCGTTATATACGATCTCATAGTAGTACTTTCCCTTTGCCGCCTCAACTTGCCAAAATGCCTTGTCACGGTTGTTGTCGGCGCGGTTTTCAAGATACCAAAGCGCATAATCAAGCGGAGCACGACGTGCTTCAAGCTCCTGTATCTGCTTGTATACGGCATCCATTTCCTCGCCGCGAGGCAGTTCATTCATTTTAGCCCAAAGCACATCGATTTGCGCATTGAGATCCTCAATTGCATTGGGATTTTCAAGAAGATACAGCACGTCGCTCGCAACCCATCTTGCGCTCTCCTCATCGTAATACTTTAAGGTAAGGCTGCTAATCGCAGGATAGTTTTCATCGAAGTTATTAAACTGGAAATAATGCACAACGTCGTTTACCAACGGATAAGTACCTTCTTCGTGATACCACGGAGTACCAAGAGAGGCTACCCAAACGCTTTCCTCAATGTATTTTCCTTCGGGATATTCGATATCCTCATAGTAAACGCGGACGATGTATCCATTTCCACCCGCAATACCGCTTGATACAATGGCTGTTCCGTTATAGTCGGCATCGGTGTAAATGACATCTTCGTCATAATTCAAAATTTCAAGCTTGATATATTCTGCGGTGTTGCTATTCAAACTGGTGTTCACATTGATAGCAGCGTAGTACCCGTCTTTTTCGGCGTCGTATAAAAGCGCGCCTCGTATTTCGTCAACGGCAATTGCTTCAGGTGTACGTATGGTCTTCTCAAACAGTATATGTGCAGTTACGCCATTGCCGTCGTGTAAATCAGCATACAAGTAAACTGTAATCCAATAGGTCGTGTTTTCCACAAGACCTGTTACGCTTACGGAATTGTTGCCAATAACTAGGCTTTGATTTGCTATAATACTATATCCGTCATATACGGCGATACCAAGCCAACCGCCGGTCAGATTTAAGATGCCGCTTGCATCCGTCACCGTAAGTGTTGCCGAGCAACTATTTACAGTAAGAGAAGTTGGGTTGAAACCGGATAATGTGGGATTTTGTGCATTATAAGGTAAACCAATGCTCACGGTATCGTTGTTGTTCATAAACTCGTCCGTACCGTCCGCGTTGATATAGGTATCTGCAATGTACTCAATATCGGTAACCGTATAGGTCTTTTCCGTATAAGCACCGCTTGGAATCGTAACCGCAACGTAAACACAATTATAGCGCTGACCGCCTTTCTCGATAAAGAAAGAGGAAAGACCGCCACCAACCTGATATTTCGTTCCGTTCAACTTCAAGGAAAGGATCGTGTGCTGATTCGGATTATTGAGCCAAATTTGTATATAAACGGTTTCGCCGGCTCGTGAATAAATCTCATAATCGGATTCTGCCGGAATATTTACACCTAAGTGGTTATTGCTATCTGCAAAATACTCATCAAGCGCCGTTCCAAATACACGATAGCTTCCTGCACGCATCATTCGATACGTCATCATCATAGAACGAACAGCAAATGTGCCGGGCAATCCATCTGCCTGCGAAGGTTCGTTGTTAGAAGCAAATATGCCAAGGTATGTGGGAGCTTCCGTGGGAGTGGGAGCGCCGGAAGTATAGGTCTTAGAAGTACTGTAATCACCATCGGTGTAGTTTATACCGTCACCAACCGCTTTTACAACGATGCTCTGACCGTCGGTAAGCTGTACAGAGGTTGCGGTTGTAGGCGTTTCCGTACCGCCGTTGATCTTGTAAATGTAGCTGCTTGCATTAACTACCACCGTCCAGCTTGCAAGACCTTCACCCGAAATTGTAACGGCAGGCGTACCAAGCTTCGTAGGCTGATGCACAGAAGTATTAGCCGTATAAGTTACGCTGTTACTCCAATCACTTGTAGAATACGAGCTTCCGTCACCCACGGCACGAATTTTGAAGGTTTGTCCGTCTGTCAATGTTTTACTTGTAACGGAGTTTTCAACGTAGGATAAATTTCCATCAAGGCTGATCTCAAATTTATCCGCATTTGAGTCTGCACCCCAAGATGCTACATTGTCGGTCAACGTAACAATAGGAACCGACAGCTTTTGCGGCGTTGCAGTAGGAGAATCTTCACCACAAGAGGTCAATCCTACGAGTGCTAATATAGTGATACATACCACGAGCAGAAGAGAAAACAATCTTTTTTTCATAACAGCACCTCCATAAAATATAAATATTGTTTGTGTTGTATTTAGATATCATCTATCGAGAAAATTTGCAAACACTTATACGCCCTTATTATATCACATAACCGCATATTTTGCAAGATACTCATATTACAAAACAAATTCACTTTTGATCGTACATTTTCTGATAAAAAAGACTATGAGCTCATTTTTTTGAACTCATAGTCTTTCTTATTTAGAGACTTTTTACAGCACCTTTTTGGTTTTTAAAATTGATTATTATTAACCAACGATACCGGAACGTTCGATACCTTGTACAAGATACTTCTGGCAGAACAGGTAGATGACCATCAGCGGAGCCATGATCAAAAGACCTGCTGTATTCTTTACTGCGGAAGTATAGTCGCTGATCGCCTTGTTGGGATAACTGGAATCAAGCGCGAGCTTGGGAGGAACCGCAACAATATCAGGCATCAAGATAGGTTTATCACCGCCAATATAAAGAAGATCGGTATAGAAGTTATCAGTCCACTGCCAAGAGAACGCAAACAGGAATACTGTAATCATCATGGGAATGGAAAGCGGCAGAA
This sequence comes from Oscillospiraceae bacterium, assembly GCA_015064585.1. Classification (GTDB taxonomy): domain Bacteria; phylum Bacillota; class Clostridia; order Oscillospirales; family CAG-272; genus SIG655. The sequence goes on along the minus strand of SVRY01000004.1, from coordinate 53,208 downwards.
TAATGGTAAAGAATGTTCTAAATACACCGGAGCCATCGATGTATGCAGATTCTTCCAATTCATCCGGAACGCCTTTGAAGAACTGACGCAACATAAAGATGTACAAACCGTTCTTAAATGCGATTGCTCCTGCGGAAAGCATATATAACGGAATGTTGGTATTCACCAAACGGATGGAACCGCTACCAATACCAATCTTCTCAAGAAGGCCGAAAATACCCAGTACATCAAAGTAAGCAAAATTCTGCTGCATGGAGAACTGAAGCACGCCATGAGGTACGACCATCGTCAAAATAACAAGCAAAAACAGGAACTTGTTACCCTTGAATCTAAACTTCGCAAAACCGTATGCAACAAGGCAACAAATAAACGTTTGCAGCAGTGCACAAGTCAAGCTCAATACCGTAGTATTCCACAAAGCTTTAAAGAAGTTATTCTCAAGTATGATGTACTTATACTGATCCAAAGTAGGACTCTTGGCAATCAGTTTTACCGTTACGTTTGTAATATCTTCGGGGCTCATGATAGAAGCCGCGATTTTCGCTATAAAAGGATAGATAATTACATACGAAATACCGATCAAAAGGATGAAACGGAAGAATTTGAAAATCGTCATGCCAAGGAAACGGAAAGTCAAATACTTGAGCTTAAAACGTTCCCAACCAGAAACGCGGTCAAATTCAACGCGAATCTTGTTTTTGGTTTCTTTTTTGATTTTCGGAGCTGTAGTTTGTTCGTTCATTGTTTCTTCCTCCTTTCATCAGTCTCTTCGCTGGTAGAAGACATACGCAGACAGTACAGCGGCGACCACACCGATAATCGCAATAACGATGATAAAGTATAGCCAACCCATAGCCGAACTGATTGCGCGGCTACCTGCGTTTGTAATCGGGCCCTTACCATTAAATGTGTCATAAATCATGGTCATCATTTCATTATCACTGCTGGTGAAAGAGTCGATTACGGTGTAAATCGAGTTTACAAGGATCATGGGGGAAATCATGGGGAAGGTAATCTTCCAGAATGTTTCCCAAGCAGTTGCACCATCAATGGAGCAAGATTCATAAATTGCAGGGGAGATGGATTGCAAACCTGCAAGGAAGATCAGCATCTGAACACCGGAACGGTTAATAATATCGTAAATTTCGTTAACCAGATTGGTTACATATTTTACAAGTCCGGTACCAATCTGCATCGCACTAAACAATTTTGCAATATCCGCTGCAGCGATAATCTCAGATGCGGAAGAGCCGGTTCCGCCGGTATCAACTTCTTGCTGCATCTGATCCATCAAAGAACTGTCACTATGGTTGATCTGGTCGATCAACCCGGTAGACAGAATAACGGGGATAAAGAAGATTGCACGGAATGCGGCACGACCCAGCATTTTCTGATTCAGCATTACTGCCATAAACAGAGAGAAGATAACGATTGCGGGAATATCCAAAATCAAGTCCTTCAAGCTGGAAACCAAGGTCTGTATAACCTGTGAGTTTTTCACTACTGCTTGATAGTTATCAAAACCGATCCATTCACTGGATGCAACGGTGATCTTAGAAAAGCTAAAAACAATGGAGTCTTTAATAATCGGAAGATAGATGAGTATAAATCCCAGAACAAAGGGCAGAACAAACAGCCATCCGGCCTTTGCTTTCTTTTTGTCAAGGGATACATTTTTCCGCTTTGCGGGCTTTGCAGCAACAATAGTTGCTGCACTGCCCTCAACAGATTTTAGGTTCATTTTTCCCTTTTTCACCTGTAGTCACTTCCTTTCACTGTACTACGTAGCCCATAGCAGGGATTACAACGGGTTTGCCGTCAATGTAAACATAAACATCAAAGGTGTTGTAGTTGAGAAGAATCACAACATCATCCTTCTTGTCGCCGTTTTTATCCCAACCGGTACGTACAACCGAGCTATCGCTTACAGTGTAATCGGTGGTAACATAAGTACCGTTTACACTGGTGAAGTCATCGGCTCTAGGGGTAAACTTACCATCAACAAAGGAACCATAACCCTTAAAGTTTTCTTTTGTGTACTGGCTCTTATCCATTATATTGCTTACATCAAACAGGCCGGTAACGGTTTCAAGCTTCTTGCGTAGGTTGTTCTCTGCAGTGATAAGTGCAGTTTCTTTGTTTGCAACGTTGCTTTCATACTTGTTAACTGCGTTAATCGTAACAGAAAGCTCGGCAACTTTTTCATTAATGAGGAGAATATCAGCCTCGGTTGCTGTTCCGTTGTTAACCTTTTCTACCAAAACTTCAATTTCTGCGCCTGCTTCATTGATCGGAGCGATATATCTATCCAACAGCTCTTGGGACTTCTTGAGATTATCGCTGGCAGTCTCATATTTTTCAAAGAGTGCAATGATTTCATCAATCAGTTTTTCGTAGCTGGCTGTATATTCAACTTCGCCGGGAACACGTTCAGCAGTGAGATATTCATGGTTGTTATAGGTAGCATTTTGCAGACCGCCAAGAACACTGTTCAGTTCGTTGTATACATCGATGATATCCTTCTTCCAATGAGAGAAGGAGACTGCATAGTACTTAGACAACGACTTGCTTTCTTTCAGTGCGGACTGGTTCTGATATGCAAGTACAAAGTAAGGAGCTGCACCGTTTTCGATAATGCGCAGGATCTCTTCATTCATACTGCTCGCCATATTGGTAGGTTTGCCCGCATAGTTTACTGCGCCATGAAGAACCATGGAGAAGAAGGGAACAGAAGCACTGGTCTTCATTCTTTCACTACCAAGCAACGACATATTCAAAATGTGTTGCGCATAGGGAAGAACATAAGAGTTACCGCCGTCCGTCATTACCTTGCCGTTATAGTCTGCTTCCATTTTTGCAAGCACCTCTTCAACGAACAATTTGCTGTCCTCACGGTTGTAAGGCTCATCACTGTCAAAGTCGGAGTTAAGATCAGTACCCAAAGTGGAAACCGAAATACCGGTAGAGCCCAGTTTCTTATCTTCAACAACGAAGTGATCATAGAAATATTCAAAGACAGAAGGGGAAACTGCCAACAAAGCAGTGGGGGTAAATGCCTGATAAGTTGCATCGTAGGTCTTCTTAATAATGTAACGGTCGTCAATTGCCTTTACAGCATGATCACCATTGCTATATCCGTCAAACCATTCATCTGCATGCATATAAGTAAAGTCGTAGTCGGTATAAATACCAATTCCGTTCTTTTCTGCATATGCCATCAACTTCTTATAGCCGGAGTTGCCGCCCAGAACCTCAACAAACTCAATATCATAAGGCATAGTGGGAACCATACCACCGTTGGTGTAACCGGTCAAACGATACTGAATGTTGGTGATGCCGGCAGCTTTCAGCTCATCATTGATCTTGATGATATCATCGAAGCTGGTCAGCGCAGCATCTTTTACGATCGGCATGCTCAAGAAAGTATCGTTTACCTTAACAGAACCCAAAGTTTCCAAGTACAACGGGATATTTTCTGTAGCCTTCAAATCGGTCAGCTGACCGGATACTTCCAAGTAGTGACGATATGCTTTCGCCATTCCTGCATAGGAAGCTTCGAAATCACTGTCTTCCTGATCGGAAAGCATGTAGTAACGAATACGGTAACTGCCGGTGTACTTACGGTCAGATACTACAGTATACTTTGCGTCACCGGAAACTGTCAGCGCACCGGTCAATTCATATGTATCGGAAGGACGGGGATTAACAGTCAAGTATACCGAATTATACTTGTAAATTGTACCACCATGAATAGATGTTACGGTACACAGAGATTCACCTTCGGTAATAATCGCCACATAACCGCGTGGGTCAAACTTCTTATAGGTGTTCGCAGGTTGTTCTACCTTAACAACAGTACTGGTTTCATCATCAGCAGCAGCTTCTACGATTACAACACAAGTAGCGTTATAAACAATAGTATCGCCTACAGTCAGAGAAACTGTAATAGTTGCTTGACCTGCACCAACTGCAGTAATAACACCATTAGCTACAGTTGCGATCTTTTCATCACTGGTTGTATAAACCAGCGCAGCGCGATTCTCTTCAGTATCGAAATCAGCAAATTCTTTCAGTTCAATTGTGCCGGTTACAGGCTCTTCGCCACCGGTCAGAGTAAGGTAGAGATTATCCAGAGGAATGCTGTCTACCTTTTCGATTTTTGCGGTAATTTCGTATCTGATTGCTTTACATACACCACAGGTGAAAAGCTTCAAACCGGTGGTTGCTACTGTAGCGGCATACTTTTGTACACCGTTATCCCATTCATGGCAACCTACATTTGCTTCAACAATTACATCACCGCAACCATAACAGCAACGAATGGTATAACCCTGTACGCCGGTTTCGCAATCGCTTGCCACTTCCTTGATTGCAACATATCTGTGATTTGAGGAAGAGGAAGTAATCTTCACGGGATTTGTCTTGATCAGATAACCTTCGATAGTCTTATCACCATCGGTAACTTCAACATGAGTCAAAACTTTAGACGGATTCTCATAAGTCTTGGACGGTTCAACTTTTTCTACGTCTTCAACAGAATGACCACATGCAGTACAAATAGCTGTATAGACTACTTCTACGTTCTTACCGTCTCCCTTGTCATCTACTGATGTAACGATCACAAATTGATGTCTGGCGGGAACAGTAACTTCAATGTTCTCAGCATCTTTCTTAACAAAGACGATTTTTCCGTCCTCGGTACAAGTAGGTGCCTTGGTAGTACTTGCATCGGGAGTGTATCCAACAGGAGCCTGTTCAAAATCAGTACCAAAAACGCTAAACTGAATATTACAGGTCTTGCAGGAAACTATCGAATAACCTTCGCGGCAGCTGGAAGCATATTTTTTAATCTGAATGCCATGGCCCAAAGGCAACACTTTTACAGGAATGTCCGGATACTCACTGGGATCATATTCAGGAATTACGCCATTTTCATCCGCAACAGGAGTATACGAGTAAACATCTTCGCCTGCAGTGGTACAGGTAGCGGGAGTAGATTTTGCAAGATTTTTTGTATATCCTTCAGGTGCTTTGAATGCTTCAACAGGAGTTGCAGGAGTATACTTATTACAGGATTTGCAAATCTTATCGCCATTATCAAGGGTTTCGTAGCAGTGAGCAGTGCCAATTGCCTCACCGTACTTGTATACGTACATACCACATTCGATACATACATACACATCAGTGGCAACATTCACACAACTTGCGGGGGTGGAAAGCGGAACAACCTTCTTAAGGCTCGACTCGGGGTGAGTCGCAGCAACAAAGTCATCCTTCATTTCTTCTCCGCAAATGTCACACTTGTAATTGGAATAACCTTCAGTTGAACAGCTTGCAGGCACAGTGCTGAGCAGTGTGCGAGTTGTATGTCCGCAGTATTCCTTGTTGGTATCGTTGTTAAAGTAACGATAGAAATTCTCTACCATACCAAAAACAGGATATCTCCACACTTCCATCTTACCTGTATAGCTTTCGCTAAAAGTATGGTATGCATTGTCGGGACCGTACAGTTCTCCGAGCAATTTGTAGATATTGTAGGAGCGCAGATCTTCGAAACGAAGAATTGTACCGGAACCGTCGGGAACCAAAGTATAGCCATCGTATTCGGAAGAACCGGCACCCATATAGGGAAGAATTGTTACAGAATTGAGCTTGAAATAGTCTTCATCAAATGTGATGGACGAAGCGGGCAAACGAACGGTAAATCCGTCATCGGTCAGCTTATATTCCAAAGCCATCTTAAACACGGGCATAACCTTGTTAGAACCAACATATTCAGTCAATTCATGGTCATATTCCAATTCTTCAAATGTATACTTGGGAGCCCAAGCACGAATCCAACCTTCGATCTTGTTCTTTTCATAGTTCGAAAGGTTTTCGTCGCAGACATAAATCGCAATGCCTTTTTTCTCGATTACAGGATACTGTTCATACATCAGCTCCTTCTGAACTTCGGAAACCGCCGTAGGGTCCTTCAGGGAGTAGATACCGCCCTGCGAACTCATACGTTTATATGCGTTGGGGTCTTCAATCAGATTCAGAATGTTCTCTTCATAACGAGTTTTTTCAATGTTCATGGGAACCAGCTTACGATCGTCACCGGTACCAATGGTATACTCAACCGCAACACCATTCTTAATGGCTGACATGGTGATCTGGTTGTTCATCGCAGCATCGGCATAGCTGTTGAGAACTTGATTTTCGTTTGTAGAGATGATTGTAAAGTCAACAAAGAGCTGAGATGCCAGATCTTTAAATTCAGCATTCTCTTTTGCTTTAGTATCAGCGGTGGCGGTGGAGTACAGGTAGATATCACGAGGATTACTGAACATGATCTGTCCGGTTTTCTTGTTTTCTACAGCAACTTCACCGGTTTTTTCTAGACCGTAAAGAGCAAACTGTTCATTCTCAATGAACTTGCTCATTTTATGCAGTTTTTCGATATCGCTGGCATACTTGGTGGTAAAATACGACCAAGCATCTACATTATTGGATACTGTTTCTTCTGTTTCTGCTTCATCAGCATAAACAGACACACCACCGGAGACCATCAAAAGAGATGTCATGGTGCCTACTACGGTGCAGACAGCCAGAAGAAACGCTATGATTTTTTTCATGCTATTCATGTTTCTATCTCCTTTCTTTAACTAAAGGTCAATTCCGTGATGATATTGGATACAAAGGTTGCCATCTTAATCAACAGACCCGAGAAGAGGATCGCGACGAACATGATAACCGCCATACCAACTACTGTTGCAATCATCGTAATAATGTTCTTACCCATCTGGAAGTCGTGAGTAACCATTGTTCCGAAGAACAGCAACATAAAGAACCAAACCCATGCAAGACCCATGATCAAGGAAACAAATCCTTCCTCAGACAGCGAGAACACATGTGTCAATGCGGTTGTACAAATAATGAGGAAAGGCATGGGCGCCAAAGCGTAGCATGTTGCCACATAAATATCTTTGAAGCTTCCTTCACCCTCAAACAGAGTGGTCAAGCACCAGTTTGCAAGTACCCACAGGAAAACAGGTACCAGTACACTCATCATCGTTCCGACTACACTGCCGGGAGCACCGTTTGCGAACAAATAGGACTTACCAATAGAATTGTAGCAGAATGCTGCAACTGTAATTGCTAACCAAGCAGTTGCCGAGCGCACAGAACCGCGCTTTTCATGCTTCAAATCCCAGAACCCGTCAAACGGATGGAACATAACGTGATGCGCATACAAGAACTCTTCGTAGAATTTTCTCTTTCCGCCCTGCGTAGCTACACGCTTGTTCACCTTACCTGCAAAACTCATGTACTTGGCAACAATAACCAAGAATACAACTACAACGATAATTATCAGCAACAGATAATCATTAACTGCATCTTTTCTCCAACGCTTGAAAGCTTCAGAATAGCTTTCTGTGTCAGAAGCAACTTTATAGTTATCCATTGCCTTTTCGTAGTCACCGGAACGATAGTGAGCATCTCCGATACCTACATATGCAGCATCGTAATTGTTATTACTCTGAAGAATGGTTTCCCAATACTCAACAGCTTCAGTAAACTGGCGGTTATTGGTCAAGCGCAAAGCCTCCAGAAGAATTTTTCCGTAGTCGGTAATATTATAAACAGTAAATGCGTTTTCGGTCTTATCCAATACAAGAATGGAAGTTCCCTGATATACGATCGCGCCGGCCATCTTCAGGTTACCCATTTGAGTACCGGTATCGCCAAATACGTGCAGAAGGTTACCGTTCTTATCGTAGGTAAAAATACGGCTTCTCTTCTGGTCGATAATAGACCAAGTTTCTTCAGGTCCGATCGCAACGTCTACAATCTTGGAAGCACCGCTGACATCGCCCTCGCCTACTTCATACTGATTACGTACGGCAACTTCACCGGAAGGCGGCCAGAAACCGTTACGACGCATGATTTCGTTACCTTTTGCATTCAGCTTTTTAACAGGAGCATAGTCGCCGCCTTTGTCTTTATTCTTAATTGCGTTTTGCTGAGAATTCTCATCGATGTTTTCAGTAGTAACATAAATAAAGCCGTCTTTATCTATACAAATATTATTGTATGTTACGGATACATTCTGCTCTGCTGCTTCGCGTTCTTCTTCGGACTGGAAACGGCGCCAGAACAATTCCAATGCATTGTAGGTTACTTTCTGTGCACCAATAAAGGATGCGAAAGAACCATCTGCATTCAGAGAAATAATACCATCGATGGTGGTAGAAGATACAACATACATTCTGCCGGCATTGTCAACAGAGAGAGCTACAGGACTGTAGATAGAACCTTCTTTTACAACATCGGCATCGGGAGTGTTGTGAATCGCAACACACTTTTGTGTTTCACGGTCCAGAACAACGATACGGCTGTTCTGGGTGTCAGCGATGTAGATTTTGCCATTTGCAACAGCTACACCCTGCGCTGCATTCAACGAGTCAGGGTTACCGGACACGTTGGTGAAACTCTTGATCTCATAAGAGAACTTGTAATTCTCATCCAATACAACAATTCTGTGGTTAGAAGGGTCCGCAATATAAATCAAACCAAGATCATCAATATACAGATCCGAAGGTGTATTCAACGGAACCGACAGATCCATATACTGTGAATCGATCTGCTTATAAGGACTATATGCATCGGGAGAACTCAGGGGTTGACCGCCGAATGAGTAAGTATAGGTTGTGTACGCCGCTGCACTGGCAGAAACTGTACCAAAAACCAACACCATAACAAACGCAAGGGCGATGATTCTTATTAATTTTTTCATAATGATATCCCCCTTTAGTCTTTCATACCGGAAGAAGACATTGTTTCGATAATGTTACTCTGAGTAATAACGAATACCAAAATCGGAACTAACATCATGATAACAACGGATGCTGCACCGGCACCGGCACGCACCACGCCGCCCGCAAGGATCTGCGAGATTGCATAGTTAAATGTTTTGAGCTGTTCACTGTAAATGTAGATGGAAGAACCGGAGTTCCAAAGTCCCTGGAAGGAGTATACGATCAGTGTCAGCCATGCAGGCTTAACCATTGGCATCGCAATTACCAGGAATGTACGCAGTTCGCTTGCACCGTCAAGACGGGCAGATTCCAAAACCGCATCGGAAACCGAGCTTTCCATAAACTGTTTCATAAGGTACAGACCCAAAGTGGAACCCCAAGCAGGAATGATAACCGACAGAATGTTGTCAACCATTCCAACTTTGGACAGGATCAGGAAGGTTGTGATACCGCCGACTGTGGAGTGGAACATCAGCGATTTAACAATCAGCTGGAACATCCATCCTCTGCCGGGGAATTTGATCTTGGACAAAACATATGCCGCCAGTGATGCAAGAATCAAGTTACCTGCAGTACCGGTTACGGAGATCAAAACCGTATTGAATATGTAACGGGAGAAAGGAACCCACGATGTATTCATCAAACGGAACAAATCTCCGTAGTTTTTAAAGCTGGGATTGTAAACCCAGAATCTGGGAGGGAATGTCCAAAGTTCATCCAGAGGCTTCAGAGACTGCAGAACTGTGTACAGCATCGGAAGAAACATGAAGACACCCAAAATTGTTAAGAAGAATGTAATACCGGCGTCGCCACCCGCTGAACGGTTCAGGACAACGGCATGTCTTCTTGTTCTAAGTTTTTTACTCATGTTATTGTCCCACCTTTGATAACAATTTCTGAACGCCAACGTTTGCTGCATACATCAAGATAAACAGTACAGTAGCAATCGCAGAAGCGTAGCCGATTTCGTAACGGGCTCCACCGTAGTCATCCAAATGGTGAGTAATGGTATGAGCCGCATAGTCTACAGAGGGGAAGCCGGCAAGGGCTGTAACGATACCGCCGAAGCCGAAGGAGCCGGTGATGGAGAGAATAGCACCGAACATCATCTGGGGCTTCATGTAAGGCAGTGTAATGTACCAAAGTTCCTGCCAACGGTTCTTGATACCGTCAACAGCGCCCGCTTCATACAAGCTGCGGTCAACAACCTGAAGACCTGCAATGAAGGACAAGAACGCGGTACCGAGAGAGGTCCACAATGCAACTACAATACACAAAGGCATTACGTAGGTTGCGTTGTTAAACCATTGAATAGGTCCGTCGATAACACCCATTTTCAAAAGCAAACCGTTTACATAACCGTAAGAGTCGCCGGAGAAAGCAACACCCCAAATGGTATATACAGCACCCGAAATAGAGGGAGCGTAGAATACCAGAGTTACGAGTGCTCTGATTTTGGGAGGAAGTTCATTGATAAACCATGCAACGACAAAGGATAGTATGTAAGATACAGGACCGGTAATCGCAGCAAAGATCAACGTATTCTGAACAGCGATAATAAAGATATCGTCATCCAAGAAAAGTCGCAAATAGTTGTCGACTCCAACAAAGTTAGGGAATTCTAGCATGTTAAAGTCAGTGAAACTGAGGATCGCAGAAAGAACGACCGGGACAACCGTGAAGGTAAGGAAAATAAAGTAGTAGGGAGCCAACATCAAATATGCGATGTAGTTCCGCTTGATTTCCTTCAGCGTCCAAGTGAGCTTCGACATCTCGTTTCTGGAAACTGCCTTTTTAGGGGCAACTTTAGGCATTTTTGCAGCTGCCGTTTCAGACACTTTTATTCACTCCTTATACTGAATTTTGGTGTCCGGATCGCCGGAAGGCGATCCGGTACGAATTATTTAGTCCATATAAGCAAGACCGAATTCTTGACGTTTTCTGGACAATTCAGAGTTAATAGCTGTAATGTATTCACGCAAAGACTGGATAGGATCCGCATTGTTGTTAACAACATCCAGGAATGCAAAGTTTACATAACGTGCAATAATGTAACTTCCGGGATACTCGGGTACACCTGCCAGGTTCTGGAACTGACTTTCAAGGCTTGCCAATTCTGCAGTAGTCCAAGGCAACGCTCTCAGAGCATTGATATTGGCAGTGTTGTGCTTGGATTCAGTACCCAACAAAGCAGTCAGCTCATTTGCGTAGTCAGTCTGGCATTGTTCGCCAACAAACCACTTCATGAATTCCCAAGCCTGCTTGGTCTTTGCTTCGCTGCGATCATCGCTGGTCAGCATAATCGCACAAGAAGAACCGGAAACAGACTCATTATTGATGGAAACGATGTTACCATCATCATCATAAGTAGCTACACCGGGCATCGGAATAAATTCCCACAAGCCCTTGATTTCAGTAGCGAACAGAGACAGCTGTGTATAAGTGCCGTAAGGCATAATTCCGATCGGGATTTCACCGGTACGGAAACGGTTAGAGAAGTCATATGCTACAGGGAACTTGTATTGCTGGAACAACTCGCAAAGCATCTCAAAAGATTCCAAAGAATTGTTTTGGTCAAAGGATACCGTCTGGCCGGCATTGCTATACATATCACCGTTATTCTGATACATGAAAAGCTGGAAGCCGCCCAGAGAGGTGGGCATTGCAATTTCCATGTTGTTTGCGCTGAGTACACCGATGATGGCGTTCAGGTCATCCCATGTTCTGGGAGGTTCGATTCCCAGTTCGTTGAAGATATCCGCACGGTAGAACATTACGTTAAAGCTCTGTTCCATAGGCAGGCCCCACAGAGAGAACTTCTCATAATAGGTACCCTTCTTTACCTCTTCGGAGTCGGTTTCCTTGGGAGTAAATACAGAATACTCTGCCTTTTCTTTTGCGGAAAGTTTCTTGTAATCAGCCTCTGTGATTACTTCATGCAGAGTCATCGGCACGGTTGCGGAAGTGGTAAACCAAGCCTTATCTGCAACCTCTTTATCTTCTGCCTGACCATGGAATTCGGCAATGACGTTCTGGAAACCGGTGATCTCTTGCGCACCTTCAAAATCAGTCAGCTCAACAAGAGCACTACGAATCGCCCAGTTGATCGCATCAGAACTGCCGTGTCCCAACGATACATCAGGTCCAACACCTGCCAGTACAGAAGGAAGCAGCGAACCGCCTGCAACCAGCTTCATATTAACCGCGATATTGGTTTGGCTGGTAAATGTATTGGTAACCAAGTTACGCAGGATCTGCGCACGGTCACGGTCGGTTGCATACCATACTTCTACAGCGCCGTCTTCCAAGGAAGACTTGTTCATAACGCCCAGCGTATCATAATTAGCGGTAAAGCTTGCAAAGAACATCTTGATTTCAAACCACAGAGTCTTAAAGAATCCGGCGGTGGCATCCGGCAGACTCTTCTTAGTCGCGTTACCGGAGCAGATCAAGAAATAGTCCCATTCCAGAGGAGACTCACGAGAATCGGAAATCCAAGTACCCAAAGTACCCATATTGGATTTCAAGGTAGTCAAGTTACCTGCGATCTCATCTTCATCGCTTCCCATTTTTTCAAGAAGCTGAATTACGGTTTCCAGAGTAGCAACGTGGCTACCTTTGGAGCCGGTGATAGCTTGCAATTCTTCTGTGATTGCTTTCAGATTTACCGCCTGCAGTGCAAGCTCTTCAACCGCATCCGGGATACGTTCATTAAAATTATAGTCGCGGTATTCGTCAGGGTTGGTACCAACCAGCATCAGAATTTTCGAATATGCCTCTGTGATATTGTCCAAAGACTCATCAACAGCAGAGATAATTCTTGCCATGTCACCGAGGTTAGCTTCAAATTCAATATAGTTAACACCTTTTTCGAGATACACCTTCAAAGGCGTCTTTCCGTCAGCGGAAAGGAAGTCTATCTGCCAATCGTCGCTATAGCCAAAACGCAGATAGCTTGCTTCATAGAAAGGAACCGTCGCTTCATCTTCACCGGGAAGCTGAACGCGCAACTGACGGGATACAAAGGAACCTGCAAGCAGCGTTTGGTTAAAGCGAGGAGCAATGGTGTAAAATCCGCTTGCGGGAACTTCAATTTCGTAACGAATCCACTGACCAACCGTTGTCCATTTCTTACTGTCGGTAGAACCGCCGCCGATGGTATTCAAATGCTGTTTCGATTCATGCTGCGGTTCAGTGATACACGAGGTACGGTCGGTTGTAGGATACAGTGTAATATCCGAAGCGGATTCACTGTACTCAGCCTGATATTTAATCATGCCGGAAGGGAAAGATACTCTCTTGGAAGAAAGCTCTTTTTTGAAGGCATCCGTAAGCGCATCTTTCAGAATAACATCCTTAGCACCCTTGGAAGTATAGTCCTTCACATAGTCTTCATAAGTATAAATGCTGTTTTCGGATTCAACAGCCTCAAAGACCCAGTTGTTGATCACAACCGCTTCTCTCTGAGCGTACAGCTTGATCTCATGATCGCCCTCAGACAGATAGAAATACAAAGGCTCTACAACATAACCGGTAGAATCTCTGAATGTGTAGGATCTGCGCGCTTCCACAAGTTTAGTCTCAGGACGCACTTCGTTACCTGTAATATCGGTAGCAAAGTTTCCTTCTTCACCATCCAAAATAACACTGCTGCCGATTTCTTCGCCGTCAGCATTGTACTTGGTAACAAAGTTACGATAAGTTTTGCTCATGGTCAAGTAGGTAGCTTCATAATAAGGAATTACTCCGTCAATATAAAGGCTACGCTCGATGGATGAGTTCTTGCTCGCAGCAATACCCAACTCTGCATCAGCTTTATCAATAATAGTGTAGTAGCTGAATGTAGAAGTATAGAAACCGGCTTTCTCTACATGGATCTTCCACACAACCTCGCCGCTGGCGGGCAGATAAACCGCACCTTCGCCAAGGGCTTCTTTTGCTCGCTCACTACGTGCCTCAATGATCTTTTTAACATCATCTGTCGCAGTATAATCAGAGGTGTTCACCTCAACCACTGCGCCGGCATTTACCGGATTGCCTTTGCTGTCAAAAGCAACTTCTTCGTAGTTAGCATAATAGCTTTGATAATCAATCGTATTCAAAACATCCGACAGGTTGCCCACACGATCATTACGCACACTGCTGTTTTCATCAGCAGCAGAGCCAACCGCAGCACCGCCGAACAACATTCCGAATACGAGAATCCCGGCCAAAAGCCGGATTCCAATGGACTTGCTCATAAAATGTTCCTCCCATTTGATTTCAACCGATCCACCCGGCAGAACATAAAAGCGAAATGGTTCCACAGACAGTGGCTTCTTTCGGGATCACGTCCCGTTCGGGCTCCGATCGGCAGCCGCCCGAAACAGCTTCAAAGAAGACAATCCCTGCCATTTTTACAGGGCAGGAAACACTTCTTTTTTTGGATGGTTCTATCTTATCATAATAAAAGCAAAAAGTCAAGGTCGGGAATTTTGCATATAATTCCAAAGAATTCTTATTTTTAGGAACTATTCTTATTTTGCAAATCATCTGTCCCTGCCATAGCTTTACACCCTTCCACGTGTATCGCGCGTACGCCGTCGATGTGTTGCTCAGTGTGTTAATGTTATTAACTATTTATTTGCAATTACAACTGACAATTGACTTGTTACATTGCTTTTTAATAAAATAAAATTTGTTTCTTAATCCTAAACCATACAACCCGGCTTTTTATCTTGCTTTTTGTTCATATTTTCCACATCTTTTATTTTGGTGATTTTGCACAATTTTAAGCATCAATTTTCTACACCAAAAAACGCCTTGGCATTCTGCGACATATATTATTCACACACTGCCTTTTTTTGCACACTTTACGCACAACAGCCACACAAAAATCGCCACGTTTTTTCACTGTCCGCTACAAAACAAAAAGCCAACGAGCAAGATGCCAATTGACTTTTTTAAATTATTCAATTATTTAGTGCTTGGTGACGCGCTCTGACTTCCAAAGCTTTTCCGCATGACATTGCTCCTTCAGAGCACCCTTTACGTACACAAGCAGGTCCCGCATTTCTAAACAGCAGCGGACTTACTTCACGAACCAACGCCAACATTTGCCATGCCATTTCGCATATTTCCCACTGCGCACGGTTACAGCAACGAAGTTTAAAGAAATTATATAAGGATCTGGTATTCATGGTCATGATGATTCTGGTATCACACGCTCCGGGCAAAACAAAGCGAGCATCTTCATTCGCCTTCTTTTCCGCCAGCGCCAGTGCCTGTTTTTCATCTTTTCCTTCTGCCATGTAAGCCGACTTATGTTTATCGATCAAAAGATTACGGATAGCATCATAATCTTCAGCATTGCGGCGCATGGCAGCCAAATACAATTCCCTGGCCTGCGGACAGTTTTCAATTTCGGGAGGCACAATATAGGAAAAACCGGATTTAGAAACATATCTCTGACTCTGAACAGAAAAAGATGCCAATCTGTGACGAGTCAACTGCGCAAGCAATGTGCGCGATACACCTTCAATACCAAAAGTAAAGCTGGCATGCTCCACCGGGCTTTCATGCCCCAGAGCCATCAGCTTATCCAAGAAAGCCTCGGTCTTTTCGGGAGTGAGATTGTCCAGCAGTGAATCGATATCACTTTGGGCATAACAAAGCTTAGCAGCGGCAGCCACCAATTTATCCGCATTCGGCGTGTAAGCAAGCAATTCTACTTTCATAAGTTCTCCCCCGATCATATATCATCTTTTTTATTGTACACTATTTCATAATGCTTGTCAAGCCTTTGTTTGGGTTTGCGCTTGACAATGATAGATTGTTTTGCTATAATCTCTACAACTCCATCGTTTATTTTCAACACATATTAGGAGGTGTCAAAATGGACAACTACAGTTTTTTTGCCCTGGTCTTCCGTCAAAAATATATCCGGCGCTGGGGATTGATGCGCAATACACTGTCCGAGAATCTTTCCGAACACGCAATGGAAACCGCCGTCTTGGCGCATGCCCTGGCGGTCATTGGAAACGAATACTTTCAAAAAAGCCATGATCCCGACCGCATTGCCACTCTGGCACTCTTCCATGATGTGCCGGAAGTATATACAGGAGATCTTCCCACCCCTGTCAAATACTTCGATCGAAACACCCGCGAAAGCTACAAACACATTGAAGATCAGGCGATTCAAACACTCTTGTCAAAACTCCCCGATCCGCTCAGAGCAAGCTACCAAGAAATTTTCAGCGGCGGAAAAGCAGAAGAACACAAATTGATCAAAGCTGCCGACAAGTTAACCGCTTATATCAAATGCGTAGAAGAAGAAAAATGCGGGAACACCGAATTTTTATCCGCCAAAAACGCCACTGCCAAATCACTTTCTGATATGCATTGCGAAGAACTGGATTGGTTCATACAACACCTTTTGCCCTGTTTTGGCATGACCATTGATGAAATGCAGGCAAATAATCAATAAACAGAATAGGTTTCCGCTTGATTATTGTGATATTCACCCAAAAAATCAAAAAAGGCATTGACAATTCAAATTTATCATAGTATAATAATATATAGTAAAGGCTATGAAAAGAAGGAGTACATATTCCAAACCGCATAGAGAGAGGGGGACGGTGGAAGCCCCTCGGGAAAAGAATATGGAAGCAGTCTTGGAGCCGTTGCCCGAACAGTATCTCAGTAGGGTAAACCGGATCTCCTCCGTTACAGGGAGAATAGTATGATAGTACTATGCAGAGTGCAGTTTCACTGAATTCAGGTGGTAACGCGGATTTATTCGCCCTGAGCCAATATGGCTCAGGGCTTTTTTATCCCTCTGCATTCTGCCAAGAAAGGAAATGTCTATGAAAACCAATCCCAAATCCATCATCCGCGCAGACAAATTAAATAACGTTGAGTATCAAATCCGCGGACCTTTGCTTGACGAAGCAAACCGCATGCGTTCTCTTGGCGAAGACATCATCGCCTTAAACATCGGGAACCCTGCGCCGTTTGCATTCGAAGCCCCCTCACATCTCATCAACAATCTTGCCGACAGACTGCGCAATGCACAAGGGTACTCGGATTCTTCGGGGCTTCCCAAGGCGCGTCAAGCCATTGTAGAATATTACCGTAAAAAAGGAGTAGAGATTTCCGAGCATTATGTCTATACCGGAAACGGTGCCAGCGAACTGATCGTCATGGCATTGCAAGCACTTCTTAACGTGGGAGATGAAGTTCTCCTGCCCTCCCCCGACTATCCTTTATGGACTGCTGCTACCGCATTTTCGGGAGGAAAACCTGTTCACTATTTACTGGACGAGAATGCCAATTGGTATCCGGATATTGCCGATATGCGCCGCAAGATCACCAATCGCACACGAGCCATTCTTGTAATCAATCCCAACAATCCCACCGGAGCCGTTTACCCCAAAGAAGTGCTGGAGCAAATTGTACAAGTGGCAAGAGAGCATCAACTGATTTTGATCGTAGATGAAATTTATGACAGACTGCTCATGGATGACTCTGAACATATTTCCGTAGCTTCTCTTTCCCCCGATCTTTTAACCATCACGTTCAACGGTCTCTCCAAATCCCATATGATTTGCGGTTTCAGATGCGGATGGGTCTGCTTCAGCGGCGCTGTCGAAAGCGCCAAAGATTACATTGACGGATTCCGCACGCTTGCATCCATGCGTCTGTGCTCCAATGTACCGGCACAAACCATCATTGCAGACGCACTGGCAGATCCTTTCGCCACCCGGGCTCTGTATTTGCCGGGCGGAAGAATATATGAACAGCGCGAAGTCATTTGGAAAAAACTAAACGAATTAGACTGTGTCAGCGTAGTAAAACCCAAGGCAGCTTTCTATGTTTTTCCCAAAATAAATATGAAAGCTCTCGGTTACGAAAGTGACGAGCAATTTGCCATGGATCTCTTGCGGGAGAAAAAAGTACAGCTCGTCCCGGGAAGCGGATTCCACCGTGCAGGAAACGATCATGTACGCATCGTATACTTAGCGCAAACAAGCATACTGCAAACCGCCGTTTCCCGCCTTGCCGACTTTATTGCAGAACACAAAAAATAATTTATTAATAATTATTTCCAATATATTCTTTCAAGAGGTTTTGCAATGCGCAAAGCCTCTTGACTTTTAATGTGTATTATTGTATAATAGGATAAGAATACACAAATTTCTCGGATATATATGAATAGAAAACAATTACGAGCATCTTTCTTACTGTTGCTGTGCGCATTTGTTTGGGGATCCACCTTTGTAGCGCAAAGCAGTGCCACCAAAAGCATTGCTCCTTTCTCGTTTCTTGCCGCGCGGTCCTTTGTGGGCAGTTTTGCACTGCTCATACTCTCATTGCCTTTTTCGCTGACAAAGCGGGATGACATTACTGCCAAACAAAAAACACCCCTCAAACGGCTGCTTGTCGTAGGACTGTTTTGTGGCATTGCTCTTACAGTTGCTTCCGCCTGCCAACAATACGGAATGACCCTTGGTACCGGCGCAGGGAAAGCAGGATTTCTGACAGCACTATATCTGGTGTTTGTTCCACTGCTCAATTTCCTTATTTTCCGCCGCTCTCCCGAATTCAAGACCATCCTTGGCAGTATATTTTCACTTATCGGCCTATTTTTACTCTGCGGGGTCATCCAAAGCGGCAGTTTCGGCATCGGCGATTTCATTACTGCATGCTGCGGGTTCTGCTTTGCAATCCACATTTTAATCATTGACCGCTACGCCGGTGATCTTAACGGCATTCAGCTGTCTTGTGTACAGTTTTTTGTTTGCGGAACACTCTCTTTGATTTTAGCCCTGGTCTTTGACCCCCCCGTAACCTTATTCCCCCAAAAAGCCCTTTATTCTGTTTTATATGCGGGTCTTGTCAGTTCCGCACTGGGCTATACTCTGCAAATTTTCGGACAAAAAGATTGCCCACCTACCGTTGCCACAATTCTTATGAGCCTTGAGTCAGTATTTGCACTGCTGTCGGACACGGTTGTGGCTTTACTCAAAAAACAGCCAATTCCCATAAGCGGCATCGAACTTGTTGGATGCTTACTTATGTTTGTCGGCGTTTTGCTGGCACAAATACCTTTAAGGAGTACTGAAAAATGAAAGTTACTGTTTACGGAACAGGAAGCTGGGGCACCGCTCTGGCTCAGGTCCTGCTTGACAATGGCCATGATGTTATCTTATACGGCGTCGACATCAACGAAATCAGAGACATCAACGAAAACCACCGCAACAGCCGCTATTTTGGAGATCTTCCCATTGCCGAAGGTTTGCGAGCGACCGACAATATCCGTTTGGCAACCGAAGGCGCAGAAGCTGTTGTAATTGCAGTGCCCACCAAATTCATTCGTTCTGCCCTTGCCAAAGGAAGTCCTTTTATTGGAGAGAACGCGCTTATTATCAATGCAGCCAAGGGCTTTGACTGGGAAAAGAACTGCCGCATTACAGACACTATGCGCGACGTATTGAAAGACCGCCCTCACCGTACAGTTGCCTCCATTATCGGTCCGAGCCACGCTGAAGAAGTAATTCAACGCATGCTGACCTCGGTGTGTGCCGTTTCTTTGGATATTGAAGTTGCCAATGAAGTGCGCACGCTGTTTTCCAATAGTTACATGCGCCTTTATTCCAATACAGATGAAATAGGTGCTGAATACGGTGCAGCTGTAAAAAACGTCATTGCTATCGCATCCGGCATTCTGGTAGGTCAGGGCTACGGCGACAATGCCAAAGCCGCTCTTGTCGACAGAGGACTGCTGGAAATGGCACGCTACGGCATCTCCAAAGGCGGCAAGCCGGAAACCTATTACGGACTGACCGGTCTTGGCGACTTGGTAGTGACCTGTTTCAGCATTCATTCCCGTAACTACCGCGCAGGACTTGCCATTGGGCAGGCAAATGACGCCGCTGCCTTTTTGAAAAACAACCAGACCACTGTAGAAGGTGTGAATAGCTGCAAAGTTATTTATGAAGACCTGAAAAACTGCGATTTTGAAATGCCGTTGGTAGAATCCCTCTATCGCGTCTTATATTGCAATGCCCTTCCCTCCGAAGAAATCAAAGCATTGATGTTACGTCCCCTCAAACAAGAATAAAGTATAATAAAAAGAGATGACCGTTTAGGTCTCTCATCACACCCTACCCAACCAAAAAAAGCCGCGGCAATGCCGCGGCTTTTCGATTTAGCTTAGTGAATGATGCATCTTTCGGTATCTTTATCAAAGATGTGCACACGAGTGGTATCCACGCCAACCTTGATATCGGTATCAGGCTTAACAGTGGAACGAGAAGAAACACGAGCAACCATGTTCTGATCTTCGCCACAGGAGAAATAGATATAGATTTCAGCACCCATCAATTCGGTTACATCTACGTGAGCAGGAACAACCAGTTCGGGATTGCTGTTCAGGAATGCATCATCGTCATGTACCAGCTCAGGACGGATACCTGCGATAACTTCTTTGCCGATATAATCCTTTAATTCAGCAGCATTTGCCTTATCTGCAGGCAACTTCAGCATGTTTTCGCCAAAGTTCAGATATACATCGCCGTTCTTGCCAACCAGACGGCAGTTTACGAAGTTCATTTGAGGAGTTCCGATAAAGCCTGCTACGAAAATGTTGCAAGGGAAGTCGTACAGATTCTGAGGAGTATCTACCTGCTGGATGATACCGTCCTTCATAACTACGATACGGGTAGCCATGGTCATAGCTTCAACCTGGTCGTGAGTAACGTAGATAAAGGTGGTTTCGAGCTTCTTGTGAAGCTTGGTCAGCTCGGTTCTCATGGTTGCACGAAGCTTAGCGTCCAGGTTGGAGAGAGGTTCGTCAAGCAGGAATACTGCGGGCTCACGAACGATTGCACGTCCCAAAGCAACACGCTGTTTCTGACCGCCGGACAGAGCCTTAGGACGTCTCTGGAGCAGGTGTTCAATGTCCAGAATACGAGCAGCTTCTTCAACGCGGCGCTTGATTTCTTCCTTGTTAACCTTACGCAGTTTCAGACCGAATGCCATGTTATCAAATACGGTCATGTGGGGGTACAGAGCGTAGTTCTGGAACACCATCGCAATGTCTCTGTCCTTAGGAGCAACGTCGTTAACCAGACGATCGCCGATCCACAGTTCGCCTTCGGTGATTTCTTCCAGACCTGCGATCATACGCAGAGTAGTGGTCTTACCGCAACCGGAAGGACCAACGAAAATGATAAATTCCTTATCCTTTACGTCCAGACAGAAGTCTTTTACGGCAGTAACGCCGCCGGGATATTTCTTGTAAATGTGGTTAAACTTTAAGCCAGCCATTTTGGTATCCTCCTTAGTTCGCGGCTATGCCGCGTGCTTATTTTACAGTCGTTATTGTATCAGAAAATCCGCAAGAATGGTAGAGAGTATTTCCCCAAATTTCATTCTTTGGTTTTGCGCATTATGCACAATATTTTTTCTCTATTCGCCATTGCCAACCCATATCTGCGTTTTTTAAATTTAATATATTAATTTTTCATATCCTTCATCGTCAATGCAATCCGTTTCTTTTTCAGATCCACATCCAAAACCATAACCTGCACGCGGTCTCCCACTGCCAAGACCTCGCTTGGGTGATTGATATAGCGGTCACAAATACGGGAAAGATGAACAAGCCCATCTTGATGCACACCGATGTCAACAAACGCGCCAAAATCGGTAACATTTCGTACGGTTCCCTGCAGTTTCATACCGGGCTCCAAATCAGCAATATCCAAAACACCGGAGCGCAGTTCCGGAGCCGGCAACGCATCACGCACGTCACGCCCCGGTTTTTCCAATTCGGTTAAAATATCCGCAAGAGTCGGTTCACCGATATTCAGCATCGTACAAAGCTCTCCTGTGTCTTTCTCCGCCTTGGCACGAAGCCCGGACATCCTTCCATGAACAACATCGTCCTCTGTGTAGCCGTACAAAGCCAGCAGCTGTCTTGCCGCCGCATAAGATTCAGGGTGCACGCCGGTGTTATCCAAGATCTCATCCGATCCGGAAACTCTCAAAAATCCCGCCGCTTGTTCAAACGCCTTCGCACCAATCTTCGGTACCTTCAAAAGCTGTGCGCGGGAACGGAATGCGCCATTCTCATCACGGTACTTTACAATATTCTTTGCTGCCGTGGCGTTAATGCCCGAAATATAAGAAAGTAGGCTGTGGGAAGCGGTATTTAAATCCACACCCACGCGGTTTACGCAGTCTTCCACCACGCCACCCAACGCTTCGTCCAATCTTGCGGGTTTCATATCGTGCTGATACTGACCTACACCAATGGACTTGGGATCGATTTTTACCAGTTCTGCCAGCGGATCCTGCAATCTTCTGGCAATGGAAACAGCAGAACGCTGTGTTACGTCAAAATCAGGAAATTCATCCGCACCCAATTTAGAAGCGGAATATACCGACGCCCCCGCTTCGCTCACCACTGCATAGCGAACCTTTCCGCTGAATTCGGGGATCAGATCCGCAATAAACAGTTCGCTTTCGCCTGAGGCTGTACCATTGCCGATGGCAATCACATCCACCTTATATTTGCGCACCATGCTTCTTACGATCTTGGCAGCGCCGACTGTATCCTCACGAGGCTTTGTGGGATAGATCACGCCGGTATCCAATACTTTACCTGTGGAATCTACCACCGCCAATTTACAGCCTGTACGGTAACCGGGATCAAGCCCCAACACAGTCTTTCCTTTCAGCGGTGCAGACATCAACAGATTTTTCAAGTTTTCGGAAAATACTTTGATCGCCGCTTCGCTTGCGGTATCGGTCAATTCGGAGCGAATCTCCCGTTCAATGGCAGGCGCGATCAAACGATCATAGGAATCCAGCATGGCCTTCACCACATATTTGCGGCAGGGGCTTTCAAATTCAGTAATGACCTTGGCAAACAAATAGTTCAACGGAAGCTCTTTTTTCACTTCCACTGTCACTTTTAAACAATCTTCTTTTTCACCGCGATTGATTGCAAGCACCCTATGCCCCTGAAGCTTGGTGATCTCAGATTGGAAATCATAATAGTTGCTGTATACCGAATCATCTTCACTTGCCTGCTTGACCTGTAAAATGCCCTGTTCAGTGGTCATCTGTCGAATATCTTTACGGTATTCCGCATTGTCCGAAATAGTTTCGGCGATAATATCCATGGCGCCGGCAAGTGCCTCTTCTATAGAATTTACACCCTTTTCTTCATTGATATACAATGCCGCTTGCGCCAAAGGATCTGCATCCTTTTCCTGCGCCATCAAATATTCAGAAAGAGGCAGCAATCCCTTTTCTTTTGCCGTGGATGCACGGGTTTTGCGTTTGGGACGGAAAGGACGGTAAATATCCTCTACTTCTGTCAGTATCTCTGCCGCTTCCAAGGACTGCGCCACTTCCTCAGTCATCAAGCCCAGATCGGTAATGGCACGACTCACCTCTTCCTTTCGCTTTTCCAAATTCCTAAGGTATGTCAGACGATCAAACAATTCACGCAAAACCGTATCATCCAAAGAGCCTGTCACTTCTTTACGGTATCGGGCAATAAAGGGAATGGTGCTTCCTTCGTCAATCAAACCAACCGTCTTCTCTACTTGTTCCGGCTTCAGAGAAAACTCATCCGCCAATTTTTGCAAAATATCCATATATAATTTCTAAACCTTTCCCGGAATATAACGGTACATTACCGGTTCTATTTTATTTTCGTTCTTCGATTTTGATTTGTTCTTCTTTTGTCAGATATCTCCATTTACCTCTTTCCAGTGCAGGATCCAGGACTATATCAGCAAAACTCACTCTTTCCAAATAAGTGATTTTATTATGAACCGCTTCCAACATACGCTTGATCTGATGGTATTTACCTTCAGTCAAGACAATATATCCCCTCTGCGCCGATTCCATTGTTATTTTGCAGGGAGCGGTCACAAAATCTCCCAGATCCACGCCCTGTTCCAGTATTTCACAATCCTTCTCCGACAGCGGAAAGCGGCTTTCAAAACGGTACACTTTTTCGCAGTGTGTTTTCGGTGCCAACAACCGATGCGCCAGCGGGCCGTTATTGGTCAAAATCATAAGCCCCAACGTGTTTTTATCCAGTCTGCCACAGGGAAACAAGCCAATTTTCTGCAGCTCCGGCGGAAGCAGTTGAATTACCGTCACATCTCCCGGCGCTTCGGTTGCCGAAACATACCCCGCCGGTTTATTGAGCATAATATAGGTAAAACGGCGATACAAAACGGGCACGCCGTCCAGCAAAATATTGTCCTGTTCCTCGTCAATATGACAGGCGGCATTCGTTACAACCACACCATTTACGGTTATTCGGCCTTTTTTTGCCGCATCCCCTGCCTCTTTCCGAGAAAGCAATCCTGCCGACGTAATAAACTTGTCCAGGCGCATGCCATCTCCCTTTCTTCAAAAAGGCCGTCACTGCGTGACAGCCTTTTGAAACTATTATTTTTATACGTTTATACGATCTGTCCGTAAACGGTACCGAACGCCGCTGCCGCATTTGCTTCATCGGTATCGATGTGCATTGCCAGGGCAAACTTAGGAGAAACACGCACAACGGTATCGCCAAACACGGTGGTTCTGCCTTCGGTCTCAACCTTTACAGATACAATATCCTTATCCTTCAGACCCATCACTTCCGCATCTGCAGGAGTCATATGAATGTGACGCTTTGCAATCATAACGCCTTCAGCAATCTCTACTTCGCCGCAAGGACCAACCAGCTTCAAGCCGGGAGTACCTGCCACATCACCGGATTCTCTGATCGGAACAGCTTTCAGGCCCAAAGTTCTGGCATCGGTAAAGGAAAGTTCAACCTGATCAGCAGGTCTTGTGGGTCCAAGAATAGAAACCTTCAAAGATCCCTTAGGGCCAATCAACTCAACCTTTTCTTCGCATGCATACTGACCGGGCTGGCTCAGATCCTTTTTGTTAGTCAAAATATGTCCCTTACCAAACAGTGTTTCCAGAGTCTCCTGCGTTACATGAATATGTCTTGCAGATGTTTCAACAATAAATTTCATCTTTGTCGTCTCCTTTTTCAGTATATTTAAATTTTTAATCTTACAAACTATAGTCATTATATCATCAAAAAACGCAGTTGTAAAGAGGATTTTACTAAAAAAAAGAAAGAGAGTTTTTATGAATTTTAAAAATGAACACCAAAATGAAGAAACGGAACAAAAGGATATACCGTATCGCGATGATTCCATCGCGGCAGCACTCCAAAACATTGTTCACTCAGGAGCGGTCATTACCCGTTCGGACGGTATCAATCTGCAAGTATTGACCGTGATCGGTCAAATTGAAGGACACGGACTGCTGCCCGACAATCAAAAAACCACAAAATACGAACATCTGATTCCACTTTTGGCGGCAACCGAAGAAAGTGATGCCATCCACGGACTTCTTATTTTGCTCAATACTGTCGGAGGTGATGTGGAAGCGGGGCTTGCCCTTTCCGAATTGATCGCCAGTATGCACAAGCCCACCGTTTCGTTGGTGCTTGGCGGCGGTCATTCCATCGGTGTCCCGCTTGCAGTTTCGGCACGCCGTTCTTTTATTGTCCCATCCGCCACAATGACTCTGCATCCGGTGCGCACAAACGGACTTGTCGTGGGCGCACCGCAAAGTTTTTTATATTTTGAACGCATTCAAGAGCGCATTATTCGCTTTGTCACCGAGCATTCAGGCATTTCTGCCGACCGTATGCGTGCTCTCCTTTTGCGCACCGATGAAATTGCCACAGATATGGGCAGTATCCTGGACGGAGAAGACGCTGTAAACGAAAAGCTCATCGATGAAGTCGGCGGACTCAAAGAGGCTCTTTCCTGTCTGCACAGTATGATCAACTCCGACTGTCAAAAAAGAAGTTAAAATTATACAGTCAGACATCCTCTTTTTCCCTCGTGTATTTTCCGGCTTATCGGGAAATGCTGTTGCTAGACTGTTGAAAGAAAGGAACACGCAAAATGAATCACTCACAAAAAGCTTTTCTTGCGGTTATACTCTGCATTCTTATATCACTCACCCTGCCCATATTTACTTTTGCATCAGAGTCCGCCAAACCGCTTGATTGGTATTTTAATAAAAACGAAAAGCATGAACGACCGGTACTTCCCTTAGAATTTTCGTTTATCGAAGAATACAGCGGGCATTACCTTGGGAAAGGTGACGAAAAAGTTATTTATCTGACTTTTGACGCAGGCTATGAAAACGGTAACATCGAAAAAATATTGGATGCGCTAAAATCACACAATGCCCCCGGCGCTTTCTTCATTCTTGAAAATTTGATCAACCGAAATCCTGAACTGATCAAACGCATGACCGAGGAAGGACACCTGGTTTGCAATCACACTGCCAAGCATCCTGACATGTCACGCATTACCGACAAAGATACTTTTTGCAATCAACTGCGTGATATGGAAAAAATATACACCGAAAAAACAGGCATGAACCTAGCGCCATATTACCGCCCGCCCCAGGGAAAGTTTTCGGCGCAGAACTTGGAATACGCCAGCGAAATGGGATATCACACCATATTCTGGAGCTTTGCCTATGCCGATTGGGACAATGAACGTCAACCGGATCCCGAAAAAGCGATCTTTGAAATTCTAGAGCATACCCACCCCGGCATGGTTATCCTTCTGCATCCCACCTCCACCACAAACGCAGCCATTATGGATAAACTGCTCACGGAATGGGAAAATCAAGGATACCGATTCGGTACGCTGGATGAACTGACGAAAAAATGAAGGGGTTGATTGCGGTTTTGCTCTCGCTCACCCTTTCTTTGGGCGAGCCGGTTTACCAAAATGACAGCGAACGGCAGATCTATTGCTCAGCTCCCAATGACGAAAAAAAGATCGCGCTGACCTTTGATGACGGTCCTCATCCGATTTATACCGAACAGATCCTTTCTATCCTGCGGGAATACGGCATAAAAGCCACCTTTTTCACCATCGGAGAAAACGTAAAATATTATCCCGATATATTCGAAATGGTGCTGAACGACGGACATGAAATCGGCAATCATACTTTTTCCCATCCCCATATGCGAAGCGAAAATACTAACGAATTGATGGATGAGATCTGCATGACCGAAAATCTGTTTCGCCAAAAAGGTGCCGCAAACACCAAACTGTTTCGCCCGCCCGAAGGGGTATGCAGTGACACAGTTTGTGCCACCGCCAAGCAAATGGGATATGCCATTATTCTTTGGACCGTAGATACCAAAGACTGGAGCCATACCCCGCCGGAAAAGATCGTAAACGGCGTAACCGAGAGGGTCAAAAGCGGTGATATCATCCTGTTTCACGACTATATCGCATCCCCCAGCCCCACCCCGGACGCACTTCGGAAATTGATCCCCGAGCTGCTTGCCAAGGGCTATCGTTTCGTAACCGTATCGGAATTGATCGGCGCATAATTCTTCACTGCCTCAAAAGCGGCAGACGGTATCGTTCAACGCAATATCATTCATTTCTAAACAATAAAAAGGGGGCGTTGCCAAAGAAAATGCAACTCCCCCTAGTTCTGTTTCTGAACCGTCTTATATTCATCATAAAAACGGTAATAAACGCATCTGGCACTGCCTTTTACCAGATAATCTGCCATTTCATCCTCATCCAGATTCATGTCACAAACATAAAGATCCAGTTCTTCATCGTACCGGTAAAATTCGCAGGTTTCACAATTTGCCTGTGTCTCTTTTTTAATTTCCATAACTTCACCGCCTTATTTTTATTGTAACACATCCTATTCCCTTTTTCAAGTGGGTATTTTTCACCTTGAAACAATAAATTTACAATTGACATATTGACAGAGAAAAAAAGTGTGATACAATGGAAATAGACCTAAATATGTCTTATTAAGGAGAATCAAATGAAAAAACTCAGTTTTCTTTTGGCATTGGCAATGATCTTTTGTTTCCTTACCTCCTGCGGAAGCGAAAATAAAGCCCCATTGAAAGGCAGCAACGAAAATGCGAATGCTGCCGAACCCAACCCCAACGCCGCCATTTTACTGGATAGCGCAAATTTATCCATGCCCATTGGTGCCAAAATAGAGATCAACGCTTCTTTGATCCCTCGCTTTGATACTGACGATAAAACCTTAACCTTTGAAAGCGCCAATCCCACAGTTGCCACTGTCACCGCAAACGGAAACGTGGGCATCGTAGAGGCATTGGCAGAAGGCTCCACCGTTATTACCGTAAAAAGTGCCGATGGGTTGCTTGCAGCCTCCTGCGATATTAAAGTCACCGATGACACAGTCATACCGCCCGATCCCACAGGCGGCAGTATCATTCCCGAAAACGCTTCCTTCACTATCAAGGTAGGAGATAGCGGCAAGATCTTAGCACAGGTAAATCCCGCTTCTCCCGGCGACAGCACCGAGCTCTCTTTCCACACACAGTCTGACTGCATTGAATTGCAGGCAGACGGAAGCTATACTGCCACAGGTATAGGAGTAGCAACCGTTACGCTGTCCACTGCGGCAGGTCTTTCCGCCACTGTTACTATTACCGTTCTTGCAAAGGATGACCACACACCTACGCCCAACCCCAATGCGGGCATTACACTAGATAAAACCTCTCTGTCTCTGGTCGAAGGCACCTCAGGCAGCATCAAAGCTACTCTGATTCCTCGTTTTGATACCGACAGCACGGTACTGACCTTTAAGAGTTCCAGTAATGCTGTAGCAAAAGTCAGCTCACAAGGTGTTATCACCGCAGTTTCTGCAGGAACTGCTGTCATCACCGTCACCTCGGCAGACGGGCTGCTTTCCGCTTCCTGCACTGTGACCGTCACTGCCAAGCCCTCAATTGAGCCGCTTGAAATTGTTGATTATCCCGCAAGCAAAGTGCGCCATATTTTCAGCCACTGTCTGATTGCGTACCCCGAAATGGGTTGCGGTGACCCTGCCAAGGGCAACGGAAGCCTTGACATCGACTGCCTGACCGTTTCGGAATTCCAGATCCTTCTGCAAAGCTTGTACGACAACGGATTCTGTCTCATTGACATCAACGATATGTATGAGAACTACACCGAAAACGGTGTCGTAAAGTCCAGACTAAAGAAAAACGTACAGGTCTACAAAGGCAAAAAGCCCCTGGTCATCTCTGTGGACGACGTGGTATACGACAGCCGCAAGCTGGACTGGGGTATGATAGATCGTCTGGAAATACAAAACGACACCATTGTCGGCATGAAAATGATCGACAAAAAGGCTGTCTACTCGGATAAGGAGATCTTCCCCCAGCTGGAAAAATTCATTGCCACTCATCCCGACTTTTCCTTCCAAGGCGCAAAATGCACCTTGGCGCTGACCGGTTTTGAAGGCATTCTCGGCTACCGCACCGATGACAGTTTTGCAAACTATGAATCCGAGCGCGAAAAAGCCAAGGTCGTTGTAGACTGGCTGAAAGAAAACGGTTATAACTTCGCAAGCCACAGTTACTCTCACAGTAGTTATCAGACCTGTTCGCAAGATCGCGTAAACCGCGATATCGAGCGCTGGAATTCCCAAGTGAAACCGCTCATTGGCGAAACGCAGGTATTTGTATACCCTTACGGTGCTTTCACCTACTACGGAACAGAAACCCATAACAAACTGCTTAGTGAAGGCTTTACTATCTTCTGCGGCACTGCCCAAACCAACTGTCTGTGGGACAACAAACACCCCAAGCAGAGGGATTCCAGCGGAAGCACCATAGCCCAAAACACAGGTTCGATCTATCTGGAACGCTATACCATCACAGGTCAAACCCTGCGCGATTGGAGAGACTACGAAAGTTTCTATGAATATTGCGATCCTTACGCAACCTATGACCATGAAAATCGCTTCATTCCCATGCCCGCAAAATCAGACGATGAATAAGCAATTACCAATAAACATCAAAATGCGCAACCGATATTTCGCGGTTGCGCATTTTGGTTTTATACTCTGTTCTTTACCTTTTCGGTGATCATGTCAACAAATGCCTCAACAGACATGTTGGTGGTCTGGTCGGTATCGCGGTCACGTACCGAAACAGTCTTGCTTTCCACCTCGTTAGCGCCCAAAATCAGCATATAGGGAACTCTGTCCACCTGACGGGCTTCTCTGACCTTGTAACCGATCTTTTCGTTACGCAGGTCAAGTTCGCAGCGAATTCCCTTTGCCTTCAGGGTTTCATTCAATTCTTCCGCAAAGGAAGTGTCAATGCCCGGCAGGGTCAGGATCTTGACCTGCAGAGGGGCTAACCATGCGGGATACTTGCCGGCAAAGTGCTCGGTGAGGATACCAATAAAGCGCTCAATGGAGCCGTAGCAAACTCTGTGGATCATGATGGGCTGCTTCTTGGTGCCGTCGTTGTCCACGTATTCCAGACCAAAGTTCAGGGGCATCTGGAAGTCCAGCTGAATGGTACCGCACTGCCAGGTTCTGCCCAGACAATCGCGCAAATGGAAGTCGATCTTAGGACCGTAGAATGCACCGTCGCCTTCGTTGATCACGTAAGGCAGATTCAGCATTTCAAGAGCGTTTTTCAAGCCCTCGGTGGCGGCTTCCCAGTCCTCGTCCGAGCCCATGCTGTCCTCAGGACGGGTGGAGAGCTCTACGAAATATTCAAATCCGAATTTTGTATAAACTTCGTTGATAAGATTTACAACATTAATAATTTCATCGGTGATCTGATCGCGGCGCATGAAGATGTGCGCATCGTCCTGGGTGAAGCAACGCACACGGAATAGACCGTGCAGTGCGCCCTTCAATTCATGACGGTGCACAAGCCCCAGTTCGCCCACGCGCATGGGCAGTTCACGGTAGCTGTGCATACTGCTGCGGTATACCATAACGCCGCCGGGACAGTTCATGGGCTTGACGCAGAAGGTCTCATCGTCGATGGTGGTGGAATACATGTTATCCTTGTAGTGATCCCAGTGTCCGCTGGTCTCCCACAGACGGCGGTTGAGGATGATGGGAGTGGAAACCTCCACATAACCCGCACGGGTGTGTATCTCACGCCAATAGTCGATCAGCGCGTTTTTCAACTGCATGCCGCGAGGCAGGAAGAAGGGGAAACCGGGACCTTCGTCACTGAACATGAACAGATTCATTTCCTTGCCGATCTTGCGGTGATCGCGTCTTTCTGCTTCTTCCAGCAGTTTTACGTATTCGTCCAGCTCTTCCTGGGTACGGAACGCCACGCCGTTGATACGGGTAAGCATCTTATTCTTTTTGTCATTTTTCCAGTATGCGCCTGACTGCTGGGTAATACGGAAGGCCTTGAGTGCCTTGGTATAGCACAGGTGAGGGCCTGTACACATATCGATGTAATCACCCTGCTTATAGAAACTAATGATCTCATCTTCGGGCAGATCTCCAATGTGTTCCACCTTATACCGAGCGCCTCTTTCCTCCATGAGGGCAATTGCTTCATTGCGAGGAAGAATAAAGGGCTTAATCGGCAGATTTTCTTTTACGATCTTGCGCATTTCCGCTTCGATCTTCTGCAGATCTTCGTCGGTAAGCTTGGTATCGCCCAGATCTACATCATAATAAAAACCTTTTTCTGTGGCGGGACCGTAGCCAAAATCGGCATGGGGGTACAGGCGCTTGATCGCCTGCGCCATAATGTGCGCCGCAGAATGGCGCAGTACTTCCAATTCTTCTTCTTTGGGACATTCGGCAGTGGTGCCGTCTCTGTAAATAATCTTCATTGTTTTCATCCTTTCGTTTGTATTCTGTTCGCGGGGTGGAAAACAAAAAGCACCCCTGACAGTATTGCCTGTCGGGGTGCAGAATACACTTCCACACGGTTCCACCCGAGCGTTTCACTCATTGTATATGAAAATAGGACGCAGGCGGTACGCCTCGAGGCCCCCGGCGGCGTTTCAGCACCTGCCGCTCTCTGTGCGGGAACGATTCGATTTGCTTATTCTGCATCATTCAATTAAACAAGATTGTAGCACAGCTTTTTCTTTTTGTCAAGGGCAATTTGAACACAGTGTGAATTTTTCATAAATTTTATCCGAAAACGATTGACAGCAAGATAAAAACTTGTTACGATAGAAGGGTAAAAAACCAAGGAGGTTGAAATCCATCATGATAAAACGAATTCTCTGTTTTTGCCTTGCCGCCCTCATGTGCTGTACAATTCTTACAGGTTGCGGAAAAGGTAATGAAGGCACCAAAGATTCCGGCGAACTGAATAACAACGAGCGTGCCCAAGCATACTTTGACAAAGCCGGAATAAAAACAGGACTGGAAACCGTGGTCATGACCATCGGCGAGATTGAAATCACCTATGAAAACTACCGCTATCTGTATATGAGTTGCCGTAACAGTTATGAAGAGCAAGGTGTTGCAAAAACCGCAGACGAAATAAAAGCAGAGGTTTTGTCCGAATTGTTCTATGAAGCTGCCGTTCAAACCCTTGCCAACCGCTACAATGCGGGTCTTACCGATAAACAAAAATCGTCTATTGAAGATCAAGTGAAATCACTTATTAAAACCTACTCGGACTATGGGTATGAATTGGACGACATTTTGGCCTCTAAGTATATGACCGCAAATGTTTATGAATTCAGTTACGGTTTTGAGTATTTTCTGCCCAACAATGTATTTGATCACTGCAAAGATCCCGAAAACAATGTTCTTGATTTTTCCGAAGAAGCGATTGACGAGAAAATGGAAGAATATGACCGTATGCTCATGGTTTTTGTGGGCGTAAACGAAACCCGTACCGATGCTAACGCACAAAAAAAAGTAGAGGGCATACTGGAAAAATTGAGCAACGGCGAAGACTTTGCGAAAATTGCCAAAGAATATTCTGACGACACGGGAACCGATCCCGCAGTGGGCTTTTACTTTACAGAAGACTCCGTCGACGAAAACTTCAAAGATGCATACTACGCTTTAGAAGAAGGCGACTACACCCATGAAGCTATCCAAACAAAGGACGGTTACTATATTATTTACCGCACTGCCCCCGACAAAGAATATTTTTCCAAAGATCTGTATCCCTATTACGCCTTTAACGATCATCTTCAAGAGACCCAAGAGAGTCTGTCTGTAACTTACACCGAATTTTTTACCACCATGTTTGACGGAAAAGACTTGATCCCCGAAAAAGGCGCTTAATATCATCTGATGCAAACTCCCCGATCAATGGCGATCGGGGAGTTTTCTGTTTATACAAAATTTAAAAACTTGCCACCTCGGGATCAGGCTTTTCACTTTCTTCCAGTGTTTCCACATGGATTACCGGTCCCGGTCGCTTATAGAGACGGTTCTTTTCGATCTTGATCACACCTGTCACAATACGCCAATCATAGCTTTTTACCGAACCTGCCAATTTGGCATGTACACATGCCAGCCCGTTATAAGCAATATCGTCGGCACAACATGTCATAATATGGCGCCCTGCCACAAAGGTATCCCGCGCCATATCTGCATCCTTTGCAATAAGCCCTTTATAACGAATTGTTTTTCCGCTGTATTTTTCAGGATCTTCCGAAATATCGCGAAACCAAATGGCGAAATCAGAATCAGCGATCTCCACAACAGGAGCATCGATATCAAAGGGCAACGGATCTTCGATCTCGTCATATTCAATAGTGCCGTCCAGCTTTTCATATATGATCTGGGCATTGCGATCAATATCTCTTACCAACTTATGATAGGGCATAATGTCTTCATCGGGTTTTACTCGATTGAAAACAATGCCGTCACTGGTCTTGATCTTATCAAACACAAGCTGACGCATATTGGCATTGTAGTTCATAATTGTACTCGCGTCGATGAAAGTCAACTGTTGGTACACCATCCAATCATCGGGCAATGCGTAATACAGATCTTCGATCTGCCACATACCGTTGTATTCCACCACCACAAGAGATGCGCTCGCTCTGCGTCGGCGTGCTTCCAAACGCTCAGGGGTCAGGTTCTCGGCACTGTCAAAAGTTTCTACAGTTACAAGAGGGGAAGAAAATGCGCTGTGGTCATATTCTTCCTCTCCTTCTTCACAAAGAAGAACCAAGATACCGTCACCCTTATTAAAACGGGGATCTTCTAAAATACTTTGGATATATTTCGTTTTACCTGCCTCTAAAAAACCACAAAACAGGTAAACAGGAATTTCATTTCTTGCTTGCATTTTCTTATCCTCTTACAGTCCAAACAGCGCTTTCAACTGATCTTCCTTTAATTCCGCACCAATTACGCAAAGTCTGCCGATCGCAGCAGAAGAACCCCTACGAACATCGCTTTCGCCGGGCACAAAATCAAAGTGAATGAATCCGCCGTCTGTTGCCGCCACAATTCCCTTTGCGCGCAGCACCTGCCCATATTCGCCGGAGTCAAGTGCGTTCAAGGCTTCTGTAATTTGCTCGATGGTATACTTCTTCACCGTTTCCGCACCGAAGCTTGTGAACACCTCATCGGCGTGATGATGTTCATGATCGTGACCGTGGCAGCAACAATGACCGTGTTCATGATCGCAGTGCTCATGTCCATGCTCATGATGATCGCAGTCGCAGTGGTCATGCTCATGGTGATGTTCGTGATCGTGATGGTGACCGCAAGCGCAGTGTTCATCGTGGTCGTGGTGATGATGCTCATGGTCGTGATGGCAACCGCAGGAACACTCTTCGCTGTGGGCTTCTACCATCTTTTGCAATTCTTCTTCCAGCGTACCAATATGTTCCATAGCTGCTAAAATCTGCATGCCATCCAGTTCTTCCAATGGGGTGGTCACAATAGTGGCTGTAGGATTGTGTTCTTTTACCAGTGCTACTGCCGTTGACAGTTTTTCGGCACTCGCCTTTCCTGTATGACTCATAATAATGCAATTTGCATGCGCCACTTGATCGCCGAAAAATTCGCCGAAATTCTTCATATACATTTTGCATTTGCCCGCATCCACTACGGTGGAGAAAGAGTTTAATTCTGCCTCTGCAAGGTTCGCATCCTGTACTGCCTTGATAACATCAGAGAGCTTACCTACGCCCGAAGGTTCGATCAAAATACGATCGGGGGCATATTCTTCCATAACCTTCTGCAGCGCTTTGCCGAAATCGCCCACAAGAGAACAGCAAATGCATCCCGAATTGATCTCATTGACTGCAATGCCTGCGTCGGCAAGGAACCCGCCGTCAATACCGATCTCACCAAATTCATTTTCAATTAATACCAGCTTTTCGCCTTGGTAGGCTTCTTGAATGAGTTTTTTGATCAGTGTAGTTTTGCCGGCACCGAGGAATCCGGAGAATATATCAATTTTTGTCATGATAGTTTCACTTCCCAATATAATTTTGCGACAGTTACTGCCACAACTTTTATTATAGCACAAACCCGACATTTATGCAAGCACTTTCCATACTTTTTAAACTTTCCCCAACCTTACTCTTTACCCTTCAAGCTTTCAAAAAATTTGGCAAAAACTCAACTATAGCAAAAACTCGAAGAGATCTTTTCAAAAGCTCCCTTCGAGTTAAAGTCAATTATTTGCTTTTAGCCGGTGCTGAGTGAATAGACTGCCCTGTTACATCCTCAAAGGCTTCGGTAACGCCTTCATTGAATGTGGGATGCGGTCTCATCACATTCTGCATCTGCTCTACGGTCATGCCGCCCACAATGGCAGTGGTGATTTCGGAAAGCATATCGGTGGCGCGCTCGCACATCAGCTGTGCACCCAGCACCTTGCCGCTTTCCGCATCGGTCACAACTTTAATAAAGCCGCGTTCGCCGCCTGCAATGATGGTCTTGCCGTTTCCGTGCATCATAAATTTACCGCATTTGACAGCAATGCCTTTTTCGGTCGCCTCCGCTTCGGTCATGCCCACCGAGGCAATCTCAGGAGAGGTATAAATGCAGGAAGGTACCAAATCCAGCCGCATGGAAGGCTCATGACCTGCAATGATCTCTGCCGCCACGATACCCTGCGCAGATGCTACATGCGCCAACTGGATTTTGGAAGATACGTCTCCGATAGCATAAATACCGGGAACGGAGGTTTCAAAACGATCGTTTACAATAATTCTGCCGCGTTCCATTTCAAGCGCAAAGCCTTCGGCAAACAGTCCTGCGGTATTGGGACGGCGGCCAATGGCAACCAGAACCTTACCTGCAGTCACGCTTTGCATTTTACCCTTGGCTTCAAATTCCACGCACAGACCGTTCTCGGTCTTAGTGATCTGCTTTACCATAGCACCGGCATTGACCTTCACACCCTTCTTGCGAAGGATCATGTTCAGATTTTGCGCAATATCCGCATCAAGGGTTGGCAGAATTCTGGGCATCGCTTCCACTACAGT
This sequence comes from Oscillospiraceae bacterium, assembly GCA_015064585.1. Taxonomy (GTDB): domain Bacteria; phylum Bacillota; class Clostridia; order Oscillospirales; family CAG-272; genus SIG655. Next base: position 17,093 of record SVRY01000004.1, on the reverse strand, counting down.
TACAGCACAGCCAAGCGTTGCGTAAACCGAAGCAAATTCCACACCGATAACACCGCCGCCAATGATAACAAGAGACGGATCAAAAGCATCGGTCTCTTCCAACAGTTCGTCACTGGTGATCACGCCGGGCAGATCCAATCCGGGAATGGGCGGTCTTGCGGGAACCGAGCCAGTGGCAATAATGATATTGTCGGTAGAGTAAACGGTATCACCCACGCGCACACTGCCTTGGCCCTCGATCACGCCAAACCCGCGCAGAACATCAATCTTATTGGCAGCAAGCAAGCCCTCTACGCCGGTGCGCAACTTGGTAACCACTTCTACCTTCTTTTCCTGCATTTTAGCAAAGTCGAAACTAACTTCCCCTGTGGTAATACCAAGGCCTTCGCAATGGGTCACAGCATGATATACCTCTGCGCTGTGCAAAAGGGATTTGGTGGGAATGCACCCACGATTCAAACAGGTACCGCCCACATCGCGTGTTTCAACGATGGCGGTCTTGAGACCAAGACGGGCGCATTTGATAGCAGCAACATAGCCGCCGGGACCCGCGCCGATCACGATAACCTGATAATCAGACATTTTTATTCTCTCTTTCTTTATTTTTCACCTTTTAAAAACTTCAAAAAGCGTTCATATCCTCTCTTTTTAAAGTTTTTGGCGGGGTGTGGGGAGCCTTTTGAAAAAGACTCCCCACAAAAAATCATGCATTAAAATCGTACTTCAAAATAGGTGTTCTTGCCGCACGCACTTCATCCAGACGTCTCACAGGTGTCTTGGTGGGTGCTTCATGCAGCGCTTCGGGATTTTCGTACGCCATGTGGTACAGATTGCGGAACACTTCCACAGCCGCATCGATACTTTCCTTCGATTCGGTTTCAGTGGGTTCGATCATCAGCGCCTCATGCACGATCAACGGGAAATACATGGTAGGCGGATGGATGCCATTGTCAAGCAGACCCTTGGCGATATCCAGCGCGGAAATTCCCGTTTCCTTATGCAACTTATCCAGCGTCATAACAAACTCATGCATACAGGTCACATCGTATGCCATGGTATAAAGATCCTTCAAACGGCTCATCATATAGTTGGCATTGAGAACTGCGTTCTTGGAGGCTTCCGGAATTCCTTCACGACCAAGTGTCATAATATAGGTCATTGCCTTGATCACCACCAAGAAGTTACCGCCAAATGCCTTTACATTCCCCATCGTCTCTTCTGCAGTACCGGCAACAAGTCCCTCTTCCAGCTCGGCTACGCGGATACCGGGCAGGTACTTGGCAAGGAATGCCTTGCATCCAACAGGACCGGAGCCGGGGCCGCCGCCGCCGTGAGGAGTAGAGAAGGTCTTATGCAGATTGATGTGGATGCAGTCAAATCCCATATCACCGGGACGCACAACACCCATAACAGCATTCAGGTTTGCACCGTCGTAGTAGCAAAGGCCGCCTGCTTCGTGCACGATCTCGGTAATCTGCAGAATATTCTTATCAAACACACCAACGGTGTTGGGATTAGTGAGCATTAAGCCGGCAGTATCGGGACCTACAGCCTTCTTCAGCGCTTCCAGATCCACGCATCCGTCCTCACCGGAAGGAATATTAACAATTTCAAAACCACACATAACCGCAGACGCGGGGTTAGTACCGTGAGCGGAGTCGGGAACGATGATCTTTTTTCTTTCGGCAGCACCGATGGATTCCAGATACTTCTTGATCAAAAGCAGACCTGTAAACTCACCGTGTGCACCTGCAGCGGGCTGCAGGGTCACCGCATCCATACCTGCGATCTCAGCAAGATATTCCTCGGTTACCTTCAGCGCTTCCAGACAACCCTGTACCGAATAAGTGGGCTGCAGGGGATGGATGCCTGTAAATCCGGTTAGAGCCGCCATATCCTCGTTAATCTTGGGATTGTACTTCATGGTACAGGAACCCAAAGGATAGAAGCCGTCGTTAACACCGTGTACACGCTTTGCGATCTCGGTGTAATGGCGGGAAAGTTCATTTTCGGAAAGGTGAGGCAGATTCAGTTTACCTTCTCTTTTGAACGCATCGCTTCCTTCGTATACAGGAACATCGCATTCAGGCATGATCTTTTGGAACTGCCCTTCAAGACCTCTTTCAAATACCAATTTCATCTTGCCAGCACCTCCTTCACGATGGCTGCAGCGCGGTCAAGTTCCGCTTTGGTAACCACTTCGGTTACACACCACAATACACCCTTTTCGGTGGGATAACCGCCAAGGATACCCTCGGATTCCAGTTCTGCCAGCACCTCTTCGGTCTTGGGCAGAGTGGTCACAAATTCATGGAAGTATTCGCCTTCATGTACCATTTCCACGCCGGGGATCGCGCAAAGCTGCTGTGCAAAATAGTGCGCCTTGGAGGTACACAGAGTGGCCGCTTGCGCCAATCCCTTCTGACCCATTGCAGAAAGATATACAGCCGCAGTCAAAGCACACAGTGCCTGGTTACTGCAGATATTGGAAGACGCTTTTTCACGGCGGATATGCTGTTCTCTTGCTTGCAAAGTCAATACAAATCCACGTTTGCCCTCTTTGTCAACCGTCTGACCGACGATTCTGCCGGGCAGTTTTCTTGCCATTTGAGATTTTGCCGCCATAAAGCCGAGATAAGGTCCGCCAAAAGCAATGGGCATACCAAGAGGCTGACCTTCACCAACTGCCACATCTGCGCCGTATTCTGCGGGAGTCTTGCAGATACCCAGCGAAATGGGATTGCAGATCATTACATATTTTGCGCCGGCACCATGTGTAATCTCGCCAAGAGCCGCTGCATCTTCCATCATGCCGTAGAAGTTGGGCTGTTGGGAAATAAAGCATGCACTATCACCGGCAAGCGCAGCTTTGAGCGCTTCGGGATCGGTCACGCCGTTCTTTTCGGGAATAATTGTAAGCGGCACGCCCGAACCATAACAATATGTCTTTACAACATCCAAATATGCAGGATTCACGGTAGCAGAAATATACGCCTTGGTCTTCTTGCGTTCGATGCACATAGCAACCGATTCAGCGGCAGCAGTAGCACCGTCGTATACAGATGCATTGGAAACATCCATGCCGGTCAGCGAACAGATCATGGTCTGATATTCAAAAATACTCTGCAGAATACCTTGGCTGATCTCAGCTTGATAGGGAGTATACGCAGTTACCAGCTGTTCTTTATTCACCACACTCTTTACGATGGAAGGAATATGGTGACGGTATGCGCCTGCACCGCGCAGGACAGTCTTAAAAACAATATTCTTTTCGGCAATGGCGCTGACTTTATTGGCCACTTCCAATTCGCTAAGCCCCTCGGGCAGATTCAGCGGACGGGAAAGCAGCATCTCAGAGGGAACATTGTCATATAGTGCCTCTACAGTGGGAACACCGATACTGCGGAGCATTTCCTCTCTCTCGGCAGGACTTGTCGGAACATAGCTTCCCATTTTATTCTACCTTCTTTCTTTTCTCAATTCAGTTTCGAGGATCAAGATCCCCATTCTTCCTATTTTGCATAAAGGCAGAGACCCGACTAAACCGGACCTCTGCCTTCGGCACAAAAATTATTGTTCAGCGATAAATGCTTCGTATGCATCCGCATCCATCAAATCTTCAAAGCCTTCTACATCGCCAACCTGGATCAGCCATGCATCATAGGGTTGTTCATTGATATTCTGGGGTGCATCCAGCAATTCTTCGTTTACTGCAATAACAGTACCGGTAACAGGAGAGTTTACATCCGAAACAGCCTTAACAGACTCAACATCAGCAAACGATTCTTCAGCAGTGACTGCATCGCCTTCTTCGGGCAGATTTACAAATACCAGTTCGCCCAGCTCAGACTGTGCAAAATCGGTCAGGCCCACATATACGGTGCCGTCTTCATTCTTCTTTACCCATTCATGGGTTTTGCTGTAAAGCAGATCCTTAGGATACATTTCTTGATTCCTCCATAAATAAATATTAATTTTAATTTACTTAATAATGTTTACGCTTTGGGTGCCTTCTTGTAGAAAGGCAGTTTAATGATCTCGGCATCGATCTTTCTGCCGCGAACATCAATTTGTACGGTATTGCCGAGCACAGCCAGTTCGGTGGGCAGATATGCCATTGCCACAGCTTGACCGATATAAGGACAGTGTGTACCGGAGGTAACATAACCCACTTCGTTTCCGTCAACGAAAACAGGACAGTGTTCTCTTGCAATACCTCTTCCGGTAATCTTCAAACCGACACGTTTAATTGTGGGCGTTCCCTTATCGAGAATTGCCTGCTTGCCGATGAAATCAGGTTTGTCCATCTTTACAAAGAAACCCAGACCTGCTTCCTTGGGAGTCAGTTCATCATTCATTTCGTGACCGTAAAGAGGCATTGCTGCTTCCAGACGCAGTGTATCTCTTGCGCCAAGACCGCAGGGGATCAGACCTTCGTCAGCACCCACTTCCAACAGGGTGTTCCACAGATCTGCCGCGTCCTCTGCCTTGCAGTACAGTTCGAAGCCGTCTTCGCCGGTATAACCGGTCTTGGAAACGATAGATGTGATCTCACGGTCAGCAAGACGGATCACGCCCTCTTCCACGAAAGTATAGTACTTGGTGGGAATGTACTGTTCATCACAGATCTTTGCAAGAATGGCATCGGCATTGGGACCCTGCAAAGCGATCTGCGCGATGGATTCGGAGATGTCGGTCAACTGCACGTCCCCGGTAATGTGCGCCTTCATCCACTCATAGTCCTTTTCGTGGTTTGCCGCGTTGACAACAAACAGATACTTGTCTGCCTTCAGACGGTATACCATCAAATCATCTACGATGCCGCCGTTTTCGTTGCACATGGGCGAGTACTTCACCTGACCGTCATACATTTCATCCACGATAACGGTGGTCAGCATATTCGCATTGGCAAGCGCGTCGGGACCTTCCAAAATGATCTCCGCCATGTGGGATACATCAAACAGACCGGCCTTGGTACGCACAGCCATATGCTCGGTGATCACACCGGTGCCGTACTGCACAGGGAGCAGATAGCCTGCAAAGGGAACGATCTTTCCGCCAAGTGCCACGTGGCAATCATAAAGTGGTGTTTTCTTTTCCATTTTAATTACCTTCTTTCCCGACCTTTGTCGAGTGCGTATTTGGAATTATCCAAATTCAGTATATAATAATTTTCCGCCGAATGCAAGGGTAATTTCACATTTTTTACATTTCGTGATTTTGACGAAAGACAAGACGCATTGTTGTGCAAAATGACAATCCCCCAAGGCAAGCCTTGAGGGATAGATAATCATTTTTCTTCAACTGATTTCGGTATTCTGATTGGAAGCAATATACGCTTTCATTTCTTTGCAAAAATCCAGCAACTGATCCGCAATCATTTCCTTTTCATTCTCGGGAACATCCTTCCAAACAATATAACGGCAATAGTACTGATCGTCCATCACATAAACATATACTGTTTTGATATTGTTAATTTCTTTAACATAAAAATTAGGTTCTCCGGTTTGGGTCATTCCCTTAGTAGCAGCCGCTTTATCCAATCCGTTTTTATCATATAAAAAACTCAATTCTATTTTTTCGCAATGTACATAACCGCAAGATTTACAATTCTCTGGATTGAAAAAACATAAGATAGCAAAATGTCAACCATATGCATTAAACTATCCTGCATAGAAACATCCGAAATCGTAGGAAACGACGTCTATGCTTCGTCTTTTCTTACGATTTTTCGATTTAGAGTGGAGCGTAGCGGAACGGAAAACCGAAAAATCGCGCCGCCGCTTTTGGGGACTTACTGCGAATTTGCAAGGCGATATGCCACGGGACTCATATAGCCAAGAGTGCTATGCAGACGTTTTCTGTTATAGAAAAGCTCTATGTAGCGGTACAGATCCGTCTTCACCTCTTCTATTGTACCATACTTCATGCAAAAAAGCCACCCTTTCGGGTGACTTTTTCGACAGACTGAAAGGAATCGCGTGAAATGATCTCACGCGATTCCTTTTGATACTATCTTTTACTTTTTGATCAGCAGCTCTGCAATCTGCACCGCATTGGTGGCAGCACCCTTACGGATCTGGTCACCGCAACAGAAAAGGGACAATCCGTTTTCCTCGGTCAGATCGCGGCGAATTCTGCCAACATATACAGTGTCAATGTCACTGGTATCCAGCGGCATGGGATAAACCTGCTTCTTAGGCTCATCCACCAGCTTAACGCCAAGACCGTTTTCAATTGCCTTTTGCGCATCCTCCACGCTGATATAATCTTCGGTCACAAAAGTTGCGGAAATAGAGTGGCTGCGCAGTACCGGTACACGCACGCAGGTGCAGGTAACGGTGAGTTCAGGCAAATGCATGATCTTTCTGCCTTCGTTTTGCAGCTTCATTTCTTCGGAAGTGTAGCCGTTGTCGCCGGTTCCGCCGATGGCGGGGATCAAATTGAAGGCGATCTGATGGGCAAAGATCTTATTTTCTGCCTTTTCGCCCTTATTGTGTGCGGCGATCTGATCTTCCAGTTCCTTGATACCGCCCACGCCTGCACCCGAAACAGCCTGATAGGTGGAAGCCACCAGTTTCTTGATGGGAGAGATTTTGTTAATGGGATTGAGCGCTACCAGGGTAATAATGGTGGAGCAGTTGGGATTGCTGATGATACCGTTATGCCACTTTGCGTCCTCGGGATTGATTTCCGGAACAACCAGCGGTACATCATCGCGCAGACGGAATGCACTGGAATTATCTACAAATACTGCACCGGCGGCGGTAATAGCGGGCGCAAAACGAACAGCAATATCATTCTCTGCTGCCCCCAGTACAATGTCCAGCCCTTCAAATGCATCGTCTCTTGCTTCCTTGACAGTCACTTCTTTTTGGCCAAAAGCGATCGTCTTGCCCACACTGCGAGCACTTGCCAAAAGACGCAATTCATTTACAGGGAAGTTTCTCTCTTCCAGAATTTTAATCATTTCACGACCCACGGCACCGGTTGCGCCGAGGATACCAACATTATATGTCTTCATTTCTTTGTTCTCTCTTTTCTTTTTAGCTTTGTATCAGTATATGTCAAAACGCAAAATCAGTCTGCCCATCCTGCAAAGAAGATGGTTTCATCCGCTTCCTGCATGATATGCGCCAAACGGTGCATTTCCAAAACACCCATAGGCTTGGTAATATAGGTACCGCTGCCCAACCGCACTTCCACTTCAATTTCCTTAGGCAATTCTGCATTTGTGCGCAGATAATAACGGTGCTTTGCGCCGCTGGCATCCACCTTCAGATTTTCCTCACAGGAAACCTGATCGAAAGGAGAGTAGCCATGCAGAATATCAATGGCATCCAGATATACGTTTACTGCCGTGGTCTTTCTGCCGGCACCAAAGCCGCCAAAACCATGTTTACCTGTACGTTCACCGATATAATAAATATAGTTTTCAACCCCATATACAGAATACTCATTCTGTCCGGGTCCAACCAAAGTCGGTTCGCAAAATGCGCAAACACTGCCGTCTTCCAATCTGACACCTTTACCGATCAAACGCACACGCAGACCGTGGGCACGGAATATATCAATATCTCTTTTTTGAATATGGCGTACACCCATCGTAGGAATATCATCGGGATGACAAGCGGCATCAAAACCCACACTGCAGCAAAGTGCCAGTTTGCATCTTAGGTCGATGGCATCGATATCTGCGGAAGGATTGGATTCCGCATAACCCAGCTCCTGTGCCTTTTTCAGCGTTTCTGCAAAATCAGCACCCTTGGACTGCATTTCATCCAGAATAAAGTTAGTGGTACCGTTCATAATACCGCCCACTTCCAAAACCGTATCCGCATGGGAAACCAGTGCCAGATTCTTAAGAAAAGGAATACCGCCGCCAACTGTTGCCGAGAAAGCAACCGACACACCTCTTTCGCGTGCTTCCCGCATGATCTCGCTATAATTTTCAGCCAGCATCAATTTATTGGCAGTAATCAAATTTTTGCCTGCTTTTACAGCCTTTAAGGCAAATGTGTGCGCCGGTTCAAAACCGCCCAACACTTCAATAACAGTGTCAATGGTGGGATCGGCTAAGATCTCATCCACATTTTCGCTTCGGATATCCTTGATCTCGGGGATATCGCGGCGCTCCAACACGCCGCCCACCGTGATATTGTGGCGCATTTCATCCCGCAAAAGGAATTCATAAATTCCGCTGCCGACAACGCCGTACCCAAACAATCCTACTTTCATATCGCAAATGTTCTCCTTTCAAGGAAAACTCCTCTCTTATTCAAAAACAATTGTAATCACTATACCACATTTCCACGAAAAATGCAAGTAATATTCGACAGTTTTTGAAAAAAACAATGCTTTTTTCAAAAAAAGCGGTGCCCAAGCACCGCCTTTACACAATCATTCATATGGAATAAAATCTCCCCAGTTGTCCCCATCCTCGTCTTCGGAAACCTTCAAACCGCCCTCGTCTTCCGAATCGTCGCCATCTGCGGTTTGTTGTTCGTCTTTATCTTGGGGACCTTCTTCCTCTTTCTTTTTATCATCTTTACCGCAAGCGGCAAAACACAGTACCAATGCCAGTGCCAAAAATAAAGCAATGAAATTCTTCATATCGTATCCCCCCAAGAAGTGAATTTAAAATCGCTAGATATAGTATATCATATAAGATTCAATTTGTAAAGATAATTTTCGCCTATATCCATACAAATTATGTCCGATATATAAAAAGTCTTGCGGAATATTTGCAAATTATTCACAAATATCTCTTTACATTGCCGTATTTTTGTGATATACTATCGCTATGTTCACTGCAAAGGAGAAAATAAACAATGAAAAAACTATGTGCATTTCTGTTGGCAACAGTGACAGTTTTGTCTCTTGTTTCCTGCGGATCCGGGTACAGCAAAAAAGAGGTCGGCAAATATATCACCGTAACCGACTACAAAAATAATCTTGTATCCAAAGAAGACTTTGAAGAAACTTTTGAAGAAACACTGCAGTCCTACAAGGACAGCTACTGTGCAGCCATTGAAGTAGCAGGCGAAACCCAAGTCAAAGACGGTCACGTTGTTAATGCAACCTATACAACTTTGTTGGAAGTTATCAAGGTTGAAGAGCCCATTGAGATCACTGTGGGCGAAAACACTATCGTAAAGGGTGACAGAGCCGGCGAAACCACTTCCGCCACCAAAACCTTCGATACCAGCTTGATCGGTCTGACCATCAAGGACAAAGCAACCGACATTACCTACACCTTCTCCGGCGAATACGGAAAAGACGCTGAAGGCAAAGATCCCGATGAAAAGTATCTGCGCTCCAAGCAGGTTACCGTTTCGGTAAAGATCACCGAGATCGACGGCAAAACCGACGCTGAAACCAAAGTTGCTGAAGGAAGCAAGATCAAGCTTACCTACACCATGACCCTCAAGCTCACCGATTTTTCGGGCACCAAAAAGGATATCACCATAGGCGAAACCAAGCTGGGCGATGTTGTTTCTTTGGACGACGTTCTGAAAGAACTGAAGACTCCCAAGAAAGAAGAGAAAAAAGAAGAGGATGAACACGACGATCACGATCATGACAACAGCTCTTCTTCCACCACAACAGAAGCCACCGACTACAAACTGTCTTTTGAAAAGAAAGACATAACTTTGGAAGGCGACAAGCTGGACAAATTCCTTGCGGGCAAAAAGGTTTCTGTTACCGGTACTGTTCACACTGTAAAAGAAATTCCCGAATTTACCGATGCGCTGGTTAAGGAAAAATCCAACGGAACCTATGAAACTATCAAGGATCTGGAAAAAGCTCTGACCGATTCCGTGGCTGCTGACCTTGCGCTGAACGAACTTGTCAACAAGTCCAAGATGAAGAAAGACCTGCCTAAGGGCGATGTGGAAGATGCTTACGAAAACATCGAAAACAACATGAAGTCTTACTACGCAATGTTCATGGGTCAGACCTGCCTTACCGACGCAGAATTGCTGAGCTTCATGCGCACCTACGGTAGCTACTTCGGCATGTCTCTTCCCACCACCGCAACCGTAAAAGAAATGTGCAATTATTTTGCAGCGCAGGCAGCAATTTCGGTTAAGCAGAGCATGCTCATGTATTACGTTGCTGAGGCCGAAGGTCTGGAAGTAACAAGCAGCGAATACAAAGCCTATGTCAAAGAACAGGCAAAGGCCTCCAAGATGTCCAAGAGAGATTTTGTAAAAAACAGCGGCGGCAAAGCTGCTATCAAAGAGTCTATGCTCTTTAATGAAGTCAGCGAATTTTTGCGTGACCAGGTTAAATCCCAACTTTCTCTGTAATGAAAAAATCAGCGGGCCGTCAATGACAGCCCGCTTTTTTTGAAAGGTATACTATGAAAAAACTCCTCATTTTTCTCATGATATTCATACTCCCGGTCTCCTTTTGCACCGCCTGCCAAAAGAATGCGTCCAAAGAAATTGTGTTTTTCCCCTGCGCAAGCCGAAGTATTGCTGCAAAAGACGGCGCAGTTTTTACATCCTCCGATAATTCCGTGGTCACTGTAGACGATTCCGGTCTTGCTTTGGCAGTTTCCCCGGGAAAAGCCACCATCACCGTTCAAAACGGTTCCAAAAAATCCGTGTACAATGTGACAGTATTGGATCCAAATGACTATATAAAATTATATGACAGTCAAAAAATCACACTCAAACACAGCGACATCATGGAAAAATTGGATGCCAAACGAAAAGAACTGCTATTGGAAAACGCAACCTGGAGCGAAATCAAAACGGCAACGCAGACAGATGACCGTGTCACGATCAACTACGAAGGAAAAATGAACGGAAAAGCCTTCAAGGACGGCAGTGCCAATAACTATCAACTGATATTAGGTTCAGGAAATTTTATCGCAGGATTTGAAGACGGGCTTGTTGGTTACAAAACAGGGGATGAGATCATCTTAGACCTAAAATTCCCCGAAAACTACACGCAATCTCCGGAACTATCCGGGAAACCTGTCACATTTACGGTTAAAATCATCAAAACAGAGCGTCCTGAATTACCGATCTTTGATAATGAATTTGTGCAACAACATACCAATTATGAAAACACAAACGAGTTTGACGAAAAAGAATATCTAAACGCCAAAATCACACTTGCCATTTCACAAGTCATAGACAATTCCGAGATCTTTGCCGACCCGCCCAAAGCGCTGTATGACCATTACTATGACCAGTATCTGATGCGCATGCAAACCATCTTGTATTATCAATACGGTGTTGAAGTGAACTCCTTGGAAGAAACGCTGGAGCTTTTGGAAATGACCGAAAAAGAGTTGCGTGATTCTGCCGAAAATCAACTTACCGCCAGTGTAGTACAAGACTGTGTTTTTCATGCTTTTGCCTATAAAAACAGTTACCATATGACCGAAGATGAATTTGCCAAAGGAACCGCAGTCTATATCACCGAAAACGGCTATACAGACCTGGACGATTTGCTAAATGCCAGCGGACTTTCTCTTTCGGATGTTCGAGAACTGGTATTCGTTGACTATTTAGGCGAAAAAATTGCCGATATGGTCACAATAGTTATGGAATAACAATACTATAAGAAAAAACAGCAATCACAATGGATATAGTCCTTATCGGAGTAACCATAAAACAACGCATTCTTATAAAGATGTTTGCGTAAATGGTGCAGATTCGCTTATGCATTAAACAAATAATTGACCCCGACAGAAATCTGTCGGGGTGCTCATTTTACTTGGCCGTATTTTTGCCAAGCTCATTTAAAATTGAAAAGCCGATACCCATAGGAATATTGGGATTACCATAGCCGTAACCGCAATAATTTGACAACACTACAACGCCAAACCGTTTATAGGAATCAAACCCGATAACGGAACTAAATCCTGGTGTTAATCCAGCGCAAAATGTAACATCATCTTCTTTTTGCTTCATAAACGCAAGTCCCATATTGAAGGGCATATCTGTTTCAAAATGTGTTTTATGGCATAGTGAATAGATATCATTTTGCATATGGAGTTTTAAATATTCCATCATGTCATCGACAGTTGATACCAAAGATCCGGCAGGCAAGAAAGCAGACTGTCTATTCCAAAACCATTTTAATGTACTTGTTTCATTGTGTCCGTATAGATCTGATCCTTCATATCCTATATGAGTATTGCGTAATTTCAAAGTTTTACCAATATATTCTTCAAGTATTTCTGAAAAGTCCTTATTTAATTTCTTTTCTAAATACATACCTATCAAGGCAAAACCAAGATTTGAATATGACCAATTAGACGTTTTATTAGTTCGTGCTTCTTTAATAAATTCTTTTACATCTTTTTGGAATATATCTGAAAAGGGGTTAGGAACATCCCTGTCAGGTATGGGATATTCTGCGATTTTGGATTCGTGTGTTAATAACTGCTTAAGTGTGATATCCTTCCAAATATAATCTGATAGTTGAATGATATTCTGTTCAATCAAATTTGCAACCAAAGAGGCTACAACACTTTTAGTTATCGAGCCAATTTCATATGAGAAATTACTTGTTTCACAAATCCTTCCATTTTCTCCGAAGCATATCTTGTACTGATTGAATTTATCTATTATTCCTATAGATAATAAAAGTTCTCTTTTTTGTTTGGTATATGGGTAAACAATTTCAATTAATTTGTTTTCGGGAATCACTGCTTTCTCCATCATTTGTTTTTTATATTTCGATTGAAGTTCATCTCGCCAATTTCGCCTTTGTTTAACAAACGCGTCGAGCAAAGCCCATCCCTCCAAAGTTGCGCGTACCCAAAGGCTCCTTCAACCGCTAACGCTGCCCCCCTCTCTCTCAAAGGGAGGCTTTTCATTAGCCTCATTATAACACAAATCGGCAGAGGAAACAATCCTTCTGCCGAAATTTTGTGCCTATAAATCCTCCGTTAAGCATAACAGAGAAATGTTGCTGTTTTTTCTTATCATTTTTCAACCTTCGGAAGCTTCTCAATAGCGGCGGCAATCTCGTCGTCTCCGGGAATATAATCTCCCATCACACCGTCATTGAATTTCTTATAAGACATCAGATCGAAATATCCGGTGCCGGTTAGACCAAATACGATTGTCTTTTCTTCTCCTGTTTCTTTGCATTTCATCGCTTCATCAATGGCGACGCGTATAGCATGGCTACTCTCGGGCGCGGGCAGAATGCCTTCCACACGGGCAAAAATCTCAGCCGCTTCAAACACAGCGGTTTGTTCCACAGATCTTGCTTCCATATAACCATCTGCCAATAATTGAGACAAAGTGGGACACATACCGTGATAGCGAAGACCGCCCGCATGGCTGGCAGAAGGCATAAATCCGCTTCCAAGCGTATACATCTTGGCAAGGGGGCATACCTTTCCTGTATCGCAGTAGTCATAGGCATATACACCGCGCGTCAGCGTCGGACAGGAAGCAGGCTCAACTGCAACAATCTGATAGTCAGCTTCTTGGCGCAACATTTCACCCACAAAAGGTGCCACAAGACCTGCCAAATTGGAGCCGCCGCCGGCGCATCCGATAATCATATCTGCCTTGATTCCGTATTTATCCAGCGCTGTCTTGGTTTCAAGACCAATAATGGATTGATGCAGTGCCACCTGATTGAGCACGCTACCCAGCACATAACGATAACCGGGCGTATTTGTGGCAGTTTCCACCGCTTCGGAAATAGCACAGCCAAGGCTGCCGCCCGTGCCGGGATGCTCTGCCAAAATCTTGCGTCCCACCTCGGTGGTATCGGAGGGAGAAGGTGTCACCGATGCGCCGTAGGTGCGCATCACTTCGCGTCGAAAAGGCTTTTGATCGTGAGAAACCTTTACCATGAACACCTTGCAATCCAGATCAAAGTAAGAACACGCCATGGAAAGTGCAGTACCCCACTGCCCTGCACCGGTTTCGGTGGTAACTCCCACAAGCCCCTGCTGCTTGGCATAATACGCTTGGGCAATGGCAGAATTTAATTTATGACTGCCGCTTGTGTTGTTGCCCTCAAATTTGTAATAGATCTTGGCAGGTGTGCCTAGCTTTTCTTCCAGGCAGTAGGCACGGATCAAAGGGGCAGGACGGTACATTTTATAGAAATCCCGAATTTCTTTGGGAATATCAATATAGGCATCGGTTTCATTCAATTCTTGTGCAGCCAATTCTTCGCAGAATACTTCGGAAAGCTCTGCATGTGTCATTGGCTGTAAGGTTTTGGAATTGAGCAGCGGCGCCGGCTTATTCTTCATGTCCGCACGCACGTTATACCACTGACGCGGGATCTCATCCTCGCTTAAATAAATTTTATAGGGAATTTTTTCACTCATGTTTATACTCCTTTTTCAAACGGGAACAGAACTTTTCCATATTCCCGTTTAAGGTAAGTTCATCTTGTTAAGGCACATATATCATAGCATTTTCGCAAAAAAATGTCAAGTGAATTTTGAACGCAGTCACGCATCATCACCAAGTGATACCAGCATACGCACCCTTTCTTCTTCGTTGGCATTTTGGTATGCCTTTGATTTCTCAAGAGCATCCACCCTTGCCTGCCACCTTTTTTGTTCATTTGCTATCAGATCCTTTATCTCTTTTGGCGTTCGCAAGGCAGGATTGGTTTTATCGGCATCCAACAAATTATCAAGTTCAATCCCAATCAAGCTAAGACGAACCTTTTCACCGAAGATTGTTCCAAATACATCAAAAAGTTCAAAAGCAAATGCGTATTCGCTATCATAGCATTTACGTTCGATGAGTATACGAAAACGCGAGTATTCTTCCACCGATCTTATTTTTTCAATAATGGTCTCTGATGCATTTTCTCTTTTGGTAAAGCTTTGTGTTGCCAGCATAAAGGTATACGTCCATGCGTTTTTGCCGGGATCGTTCCCATCTGCACTGTAGCGTATATTCAACGGCAAAAAGCCGCAATTCATCAAATCGCCCTGTGTTGGTTTTCTGTCACCTATATAATCGTAATACGCATAGAGGCTGTGTTCTTCCATGATTCCCGGAGCATACTGTGAATACTGTTCTTTCACGCTTCCCACGCACAAAATTGCCATGTATTTTTCGTATGCTTCATAGGGAGGCAAAACATTTTTGGGAAGTATATTTGCCACTTTCTCGGTATAAAAGTCAGTAAAGCCACATGCATCAATATTCCATACTGATTCGGCATACGTATATTCTTTGGAACAGGTACGAAAAATGATAATATCGCCTGCCTTGTGTTTGGGCTTGGAAATATGCGGCTTTGGAATCTTTACGAGCGGTTGCGGCATTTTCAGTTGGCAAAGCAGTTTATCCATGACTGCCAACCGCTTTTTCACATCCTGCGCACTGCCATCCTCTTCCCATTCTTCAATTCCGATCTTAGCTTCCAACAAATCAATGGTTTTATCCCGGATTTCATCGGTCAATATTCCATGCTTCCATTGCCAATCGGAAAGCGCATACCAAAAATTCGCATAATCATGATCGATAACGCCATCGATCAAATCCCTGTACTCATGCAAAATCACCCGTGTCCCTTCCTCAATGCCAAGTAAAGGATACACTTCGTTACACATATCCCGCACATCTGACGAAGTATCGTTACTGTATAGTCCTGTTCCCCATGAACCCATTTGTTTTCACCTTGCTTTTTGCATTTGACTATTTATCATAATTATAACATAAAGAAACCAAAAAGTAAATCCCGACAGTATAAATCTCTTCGTTTGACAGATACTAACATCACAACCCGAAATTAAAGGAGATTTATATATATGAAAGCAACCGGAATTGTAAGAAGAATCGACGACCTCGGTCGTGTGGTCATTCCCAAAGAGATCAGAAGAACCATGCGTATCCGCGAGGGCGACCCGCTCGAAATATACACCGACCGAGAAGGCGAAGTTATTTTTAAGAAGTACTCCCCCATCGGAGAACTCAACAGCTTTGCCGCACAGTACGCCGAAACCCTCTATAAAACCTGCGCTCTGTCGGTGGTCATTTGCGATCGCGACACCGTCATTGCCTGCGCAGGTGTGCCCAAGCGTGATTTTCAAGACAAACGTGTCTCTCCGGAAACCGAAGCAGTAATCGAAAGCCGCAATATGTACCGCGCAAACGGTACAGAAATTTTCCCCGTGACAGCCGATAGCAATACAAATTATACCGTCGGATGTATGATGCCGATTATGGCTGAGGGAGATGTAATCGGATGCGTGGCAAACTTGCTTCCTTCCGAAGGCAACCGTCAAACCCCCACCGAGATCGAATGCAAATTGGTGGAGACTGCAGCAGGTTTTCTCGGCAGACAGCTTGAACCTTAATGAATTTCACTCTAAAAACGGCAGCGGTTTCCGCTGCCGTTTAGATTACTCAATACTTTTTATTACAGTGAATCGATTGCCTTAAGAACATACCGCATTAGTTTGGTAACATCGTCCATATCTAACTTATCGTCTGCGTTCACTTCTCCCAACGCCAGCGCATTGTCATCCGTAATAACCTCAGCTTTGAGCACATGCCTCATTAGAGCCGTAACATCATCCATGTTCACTACACCATCTATATTTACATCTCCTTTGGCGTAGCTGAGCATCGGAATTTCAACATATGTACTATATTCGCAGCGGCTACAACTTTCGTACGCGTCCCAACCCACTTCTGTATACGTAGGTGCTTTGGCATCATGCTGTGTCAGATCATGATCCAGTGCGTCAAGATCCTTAGTTTCCTTGGCTTCGCAGTTACCGCAGTCTCTTGCCGCTTCTCCGCTCTCCAAGCAGGTAGGAGCTTTGGTTTCGTACCATTCTCCGTAGCTGTGACCTTTAGCGCCGATCTCTTCATAGGTTGTATAATCACATCTGCTGCAGGTTTCATATGCCTGCCAGCCGCCTTCATCACAAGTAGCTTCCTTGCCCGGATGCTGTGTCAGATCATGATCCAGTGCATCAAGCTCTTTGGTTTCCTTGGCATCGCAGTTACCGCAGTCTCTTGCCGCTTCTCCGCTCTCCAAGCAGGTAGGAGCTTTGGTTTCGTACCATTCTCCGTAGCTGTGACCTTTAGCGCCGATCTCTTCATAGGTTGTATAATCACATCTGC
>SVRY01000003.1:44781-85941 GCA_015064585.1 Oscillospiraceae bacterium | reverse complement strand
CTAAAGAAGCACACGAAATCGGTTTGCAGACGGCAAGAGAAATGTGGGGTGATAAATACCAAATCATCGTCACTACCCACCTTGACAAAGACCATCTGCACAACCATTTTTGTTTCAATTCCGTATCCTTTATTGACGGCGGAAAGTATGACTATTCCAAAGCAGAGCAAAGAAGGCTCCGTAGTGTGTCTGACCGTATCTGTGCTGAACACGGCTTGTCGGTTATTAAAAATCCGCATAAAGCACCGACAAGGCAAGTGTGGCTCGATGAGAAAAGCGGTAAGCCTACCCGTTATAACGTGTACCGTGAAGATATGCGAGAAGCCATTGATTACAGTAGAAGTCCTAAATATATCGAAGAATATTTACAGAGAAAAGGATATATTACCGACTTCACGGGTAAGCATTGGAAAATACGATTGCCACAATACGAACACTTTACGAGATTAGATACTCTCGATGAAAGATGGACTCCCGAAAATCTAAAGTGGTCGGTTGGTCGATACGCTTCTTTTGGTAGCAGACGGGCATATATTTCTTATCCAAAAGATATGCCGAAGGACTTAAAGGATTGGTTTCAGCCGTTCCATAGGACAAGCCATATTTACCGCTTGTATCTGCACTACTGCTATCTGCTCGGATATTTGCCGAAAAACACCGACTACAAACCCACAAGTCCCTATCTCAAAGAGGACTTAAAAAGGCTCGATGAAGTATCCAAGCAAGTGCGGTATATGGGCAAATACCATATCGAAACCTTTGACGATCTGTATGCAGACCGAACAAAGATTGAAAGCGATATGAATAGGCTCATTGAAATCCGTACCAAACTGAAAAATAAAATCCGCAGAGCAACACCCGAAGCAAAAATAACCTTATGTGAGGAAAAAGCAGGCGTTACTGCTCAAATTAATGAACTGCGGAAACAACTTAAAATGAACAAAGCCATTGAAGAACGCTCCGTTAAGATCCAAGAGAAAACGGATATGTTCTACGCAAATGAAATTGCGGCAAAACAAGCCGAACAACAGAAAATCAGAGAACAACAGAGAGGAGGTTGGGAACGATGACAGAAAGAGAAAAAGATTTGGCGGAGATCCTTGCAAGGTTAGAAGAACAACGCCCTGAAATTGAACGAATACTTCGCCGCCCCGCTATCATTGATACAGGCAGAGAGCCGAAAGACCTCTGCCGTATTCCGAGGGATGCGGACTTTACCGAAAAAGACGGACACACGGAATACGAGGTAGTCGGACACTTTAATCCCGATGCTGAAGAATATCTGCTTGATATTATTGTCCGAAAGCTCGGATATAAATTTTACGAAGAAGCCTAAACTTTATCACATTAAAGCGTTGAATTAGACAAGAGGATATGGTATAATGAATCCAGCAATATACTGTATCCGATTGTCGGAAAGGAGAAAATTTTGAATAACAGACAATCAGAACAGAACAAAATTACCGCCCTTTACTGCCGTTTATCCCAAGATGACGGGCGTGAGGGCGAGAGTAACAGTATAGTCAACCAAAAGGCACTTTTGAATGAGTATGCACGAAAACACCGCTTCAAAAATCTGCAATTTTTCGTAGATGACGGGTATTCCGGAACGAGTTTTGACCGCCCCGATTTTCGCAGAATGGAGCAGATGATTGAAAATAAAGAGATTGGAACGGTTATCGTCAAGGATATGTCCCGTCTTGGCAGAAACTATTTGCAGGTCGGTATGTACACGGATATTGTGTTCCCCGAAAATGATGTGCGATTTATCGCCATCAATGATAACGTGGACTCCGCCGTACAGACAGAGTTTGATATGACTCCAATCCGAAATTTCTGTAACGAACTTTACGCAAGAGATACCGCAAAGAAAATAAAATCCACCCTTAAAATGAAGGGTGAAAGCGGAAAACACTTGACCACTATCCCGCCTTTCGGATATGAAAAGGACAAGAAAGATAAAGACAAGTGGTTAATTGATGAAGAAGCCGCTAAAACAGTACGGTATATCTTTGAACTGTGTGCAGGCGGTCTCGGACCGACACAGATTGCAAAGCGATTGCAGAACGAAAAGGTACTGACACCTACGGCATACAACTTGCAGAAAAGCGGAAAGTTATTGCTGATAAACCCGTTCAAGTGGGCACAGAAAACCGTTGCGGCGATCTTGGAGAGAGTGGAATATATCGGGCATACCGAAAATTTCAAGACTTCCTCGAAGAATTACCGCAGTAAAAAACGAATATGGAACGATAAAGAAAACAGAAAACTCTTTGAGGATACTCACCCTGCCATCGTAGATAAGTATATTTTCAACACAGTACAGGAAATACGAAAGCATAAACGCAGACCTACTGCAACGGGTAAAATCAGTATCTTTGCCGGAAAAGTTTTCTGTGCGGATTGCGGAGCAAAACTGCATTACAACACTTCCAATTACCACGAAGAACGGCAGGATTGTTTCGTATGTTCCAACTATCGCAGTAATACGGGAAGTTGCACAATCCATTATATTCGTGCGGTTACACTAAACCGACTTGTGTTCAAGCACATTCAAGGCGTTCTGTCCTATATCCAACAGTTTGAAGCATCTTTCGTTAAGAAAGAACGAGAAAAGGCGGATATGCAGCACAGAATGTCAGTGGATAAGGCGAAGGTAGATATTGTAACTTTGAAAAGACGTGACGAAGATTTAGACACCCTTTTCAAGCGTATCTATGAGGATATGGTATCGGGCAGACTTTCGGCGGAACGTTTTGACAAGTTATCTACGGAATACGAGGAAGAACAGCGGCAAGTAAAACAGACTATTGTAGAACTGCAAACGCTTATTGATGACGGCGAGCAGAACGAGGTCGATTTGCAGGAATTTCTCAGAAATGTCCGCAAGTACACCGATCCGAAAGAACTCACCGCAGAAATACTCAATGATTTGGTTGACAAAATTGTGATACACGCTCCCGACAAGAGCAGCGGTCACAGAAAACAAAAGATTGAAATTTACTACAAAGCTGTTGGAATTATCAATATTGCCGATGAGGATTGCGTTGCCCTCGATGGCAGACTCGGTATGCAAAACCGAAAGAAGAAAACAGCCTGATAACGCAAAGCGGCGGCACAGCTTTCGCTGTACCGCCACCTTACATAAATACTTCGTTATCGCACCTCGGCTAAGGATTCCGATTTTTTGTTTTTGAAGTTATTTTTATTCCGGTTGGGTTTTGGCAACGATATATTTTTGAATGTCAATGGGTGTGCGGAAATTTTCAATTTCCTCATCCGGAACAGAAATATTGAATTCATTTTCCAAGGTCATCAAAATTTCTACCACATCCAAAGAATCAGCACCGAGTTCATCCACAATTTCGGTAGAGGGTCTGATCTTTGCAGGATCAATTTGTAATTGATCCGCTAAAATAGCTACTATTTGTTTGTACATGACTACCTCCTTGTTGGTTCTATTTGTAGTATATCATGTTTTGGAAAAGAATTCAAGAGCGATTTCAACAAATTTCAGCAAACAATGGTTTATATGATCAAATTACATATGCTTTCGAATTTTTTTAAGTGCACCTTTTTCAAGACGTGAAACCTGTGCTTGGGATATTCCTATTTCGTCGGCGATCTCCATTTGCGTTTTCCCAGAGAAAAAGCGCATTTCCACAATTTTTCTTTCACGGTTGCCCAGTTGTTTCATGGCTTCCCGCAGTGCAATTCCTTCCAGCCAGTTGTCATCGGTGTTGATAGGATCGCTTAATTGGTCCATGATAAAGATGGTATCTCCGGAGGAGGAGTCATTATAAACAGGATCAAATAAAGAAATGGGCTCACTGATGGATTCCATGGCGCATACCACATCCTCACAGGTGGTTTTGGTTTCATTTTCTTCATTCAGTGCCTTTACAAGCTCTTCAATGCTTGGTTCTCTACCCATATTTTGCGACATTTTTTCTTTCATTTGGAGTGCTTTATAGGCAAGGTCTCTTGTGGATCGACTGACGCGAATTGTATTATTGTCCCGTAAATAGCGCCGTACTTCTCCGATGATCATCGGTACGGCATAAGTGGAAAACTTAACATCCAAATCGGTATTAAAATTGTCTACAGCTTTGATCAGTCCAATGCACCCCACTTGAAAAAGATCATCCATATTTTCGCCCCGTCCGGAAAAACGCTTTATAATGCTGAGCACCAATCTAAGATTGCCATCAATCAGTTCTGCTCTTGCCGTTTCATCACCTTCCTTTGCTTTTTTCAGGAGCAGGTCTTTTTCCTCGGCTGTCAGTGTTTTGAGTTTTGCCGTATTGACACCGCAGATCTCAACCTTTCCGTAATACATGTGCTCATTCCTTTCCGTGACCTGTTTTTAACAGATCTCTATGAAATGAGTATTGACTTTTAACCTTGTGACTTATACAGACAATTTATGGCAGCGTAATGATGCGGAATTATAAAGGTATGAAAAATGACGGACAAGCATATCATTTTTGTTAAAACTACGGTGCAGGGTTGACAAAAATCAGGGATATGATGTATAATAATGACAATTCTAGTTCTGTTTGAAATGGAGAATCCATTATGAAAAAAACATTGGCTTTTATGTTGGCGATGCTATGTATTTTTACAGCGATACCGCCCATTGCTATCGGAGCAACCGATCAAGATCAGGTCCCGCAAATTATAACAAATGATGATATGGATGAGGAAACATCCTATGAATTGGGGGATTTGAATCTGGACGGAAAAGTCAATATGGATGATACAACTGCCCTCATGCGTCATGTATTAATGGCAGAGAGTATTACCGATGAAAAAGCATTGGAACTTTGTGAAGTGACAGGGGACGATGCGATCAATATGGATGATGTCACCAAACTCATGCGGTTTGTGTTAAAGGCAATTGATAAGCTGGATCCTCACACTTGGCAGGATGCCACCTGTACCGAGCCCATGACCTGCCTTGACTGCGGTAAAACAAAGGGTTCCCCTCTTGGGCACTCCTATACGATTGCAACACAGCATATGGAGGATGATATCAGCAATGTGCAAATGGTATGTGAGCGTTGCGGCGGCGACGGACAGACATACTCAAATGCACTACATATTTCCGAAAAGAACGCGCTGTATTTGATGCAGGTAGCGACCGATTTTTCCTTTAAGGTTGTTTGCGATCAAGGTTTGTCATACGTACAAGAGAACGTAAAGGTGGTGGAACGCTTTTACAGTGAGCTGTACGAGGAGCAGCTGTCGCAAATTGCTATAGAACTAAATATAACCGAGATTGACAGCAATCTCTATTTGGTTGCGCCCAAAAACGAATACGAGATGGCAGAATCCTATACCGCCATCCTATCGGAAGATCTTTGCTTTGAGGATTATCCCGGTACCACCCTTCATTTTTCCACGCCGAGTGATGAAGGGAAGAATGAGATCGAATACAATGAAGATATTTACTTTCTCAAGAATTTGACAGATACATCCTATACGCTTGCCTTTAACGAAGAAACCACCACCTATTTGCTCACCCTTTCCGGTGAGAATATGGTTAGCGAGGAGCTTGTCGAAAAGATTTTGGTGGTGGGTGAATGCCGCAGTGCAGAGGAGCTGAAAAACGCCACTGGGGAAACGGTGATCGGTAAAGTAGACCTGGTTTATTCGACAAACGGCACAACCATGCTTGTCCTTTCCGCGCCTTCACTACTGGATGTTTACAGCAAGCTTGACATTGTAAACAGTACAGCAAACGAGCTATCAGAAGTACTTTGTACCGAAGAATATGAAACGCAGCTACTGTATAGCTTGATGGAAAGCGAAAGCTTTGCCGAGGCGCTTACTACAACCACCATAGCAGCCGAAAACTATGCAAACGCCAATGGATTGAAGGCAGGGAAGGGAATTTTTGATCTGTCTAATTTTAAAATTACGCCTGTTACCACCAAAAGCGAGTCGGGTCAGCCGTGGGTAGAAGGAAAAGTTACCATTGAATATAACCACTCCATTCCCCTAAAGAATGGAGATGCGGATTACGGATCGATTGATTTTAAATTGGTTTTTGTGGTGACGGTTAAATTTTCCTTTGAGAAAACGATCGCTGACTTTAAGATTGTACCCTCCGGATTTTTCAGCCTTGAAGTGGTTCTAAATCTGGAATTGGATATTTTGCAGACAACCACCGTGGACTTTACCTTGGACATTACATTGTCGGTGCAGGATCCCGATAATGAGGAGGTATTATACATCGTTTCCAGAACTCCCAAAATCCATGAATATACCTGCATTCACTGTGAATCTCTGCGTAAAGATACGAATAATTTGTATACCTTGAAGGAAATTCAAGAAATGTTTCCGTCGGGCTATACGGAATATGAATGCTCTTGGTGCAAGCCCTTTACCATGGACACAAGTAAATTTGCTTTGAACGTGGAGTCGAAGGTTTTGCACTGCGGAAATTGCACGCATTTGGATTTGAGCACCAAAGCGGAGTTTCGTATTTACAAAATGTATCCTGTGGGCGTGCCCCATACCGACTGTGAGCATTGTCAGCCCGGCTCCCAATTGAACAAAGGGGATCTGGAAAAATACCTTGAAGAGAGCATGCAGGATAGCTCCTACAGTGCGATCCTTGAAAAGATCAAAAATACGCTTTACGATAAGCTGAAAGGAGACGGTGCCAGCGGAATTGACCGTACCAAACCGAGTGCAACCATACCGATTGCACAAATTTTCGAGGTGGCAGTCTATTTTCAGCCGAAATTTGATTTTGATCTGAACGCAAGCCTGCATTTTGACTACCACTCCGAGAATAAATGTATGTATATGGTGCGTTCCGGATTGGAAAATTTCGATTTTTATATTCGGGCAACCACAGAATTTTACGAAGAAGACGGTAACCAATCTGAGAACTGGGAGCTGGAGATCAAGGGTGAGGCAGAGGCAAAGATCGGCGTAATGGCGGAGGCAACCTTCAGCTTTGTGGGCATGAGCAGATTTGTATATGTGGGTATATTTGCCGAGGCGGGAGCTTATGCCAAACTAAACGGTATATTACACGCAAATAGCAATGAAGAAAACTACTATGGCGCATATACCGAAGCGGGAATTTATCTGGATGTGGCGTTTACTTATGCGTTGCCTCCGTTTACCGGCGACGATAGTGTGTCGATCATAGATGATCTGCGCATTCCTCTTTTCAAGGGCGGTGACCCAAAGGCATACTATGCATTTACAAATCCCGAAGCGGAAATTGTGATTGTAGGGGATACTAAATTGAATGACGAGCTGCTTTCGGTAAAATATTATGATTTGAGTGAAATGCAGGCAAAAGAGGGCAATTTGAGCTGGAAAGACAATAACCAGTATTCCTTGGATTACCGCTTTATTGACTCGAAGGGTTATGTAGTTAAGTATTGTAAGGTTGAAAACGGAAACTTGGTAGTTTCGGATGATGCGCCCGACGAATTCACCGTTACCATGTATCTTTCCATCATCGATGAAAAGGTTCCTTCAGACTTGTTCTCCTATCTCTTTACTCCCAATAAAAACAGTGCAGCTTTCTTCCTGGGAGAACTGGAAATACAAATAACCTATTCCAAAGTGGGTAAAGAAACGATCGAATATAACGGAAATCAGTACGTATTGTATGATGCAAGCATGACTTGGCAGGAGGCAAAAGAATTCTGTGAAAAGATGGGCGGACATTTGGTGACCATTACATCTAAGGGCGAGCAAAGTGCCATTGAAACACTGGTTAATATGGGGTCTAAAAAACAGTATTGGCTTGGATTAGATCTGTATGAAGATCAGTGGGTCACAGGCGAGCCTATTACATATACCAACTGGGATGACGGTCAGCCCGATGGGTTATGGAGAGAAGACGGTGAAGTAGAGCATTATATCCAAATTTATAACGAAAAGACACCCTATGCCAACGGCGAACGCTTTGGCTGGAACGATATTTTCTACGATAACATACGGGAAGAGGAAAGAGATTTCTTCAGTCTTCGCTACATCGGTTTTATTTGTGAAATAGAAGGTGAGAGAGATACAGAAAGCATAGAATTGAATGGTAATCAATATATTTTGTATGATTTTAGCTTAACTTGGCAAAAGGCAAAAGAATTTTGCGAAAAGATGGGCGGACATTTGGTGACCATTACATCGCAAGAAGAGCAAACTGCAATTGAAAAATTGATTGCCAATGGCTCTAAAAAGCAGTACTGGCTTGGCATGGACGTTTATGACGGTCAATGGATCACCGGCGAACCAATTACTTATACCAATTGGGATAATGGTCAACCCGATGACCAAAGCAGAGATGATGGTGAATGGGAACATTATTTGCAAATTTATAATGAGCGAAATCCGTTTGCTAATCCCGGAGGTCGTTTTAGTTGGAATGATGTTTTCTATGATAACACAAGAGATGGCGAGGAAGAATTTTTTGCCTTGCAGTATGTTGGCTTCATTTGTGAAATAGAAGGAGAAAATGGAAGTGAAGGTTCTGAAGGGCTCGAATATGCGCTTCTTCCCGACGGCAAGTCTTATGAAGTAATCGGTGTGGGCACTTGTACGGAAACGGATATTGTAATACCTTCTAAATACAATGGATTGCCGGTGACAAGCATTGGGAATTGGGCATTTGAAGATACTAGTGATATTGCACGTATAACAAGTATTAAAATACCAAATAGTGTAACTAATATTGGAGCGTGGGCGTTTGCCTGGTGCCGATATCTTGTCGATATTGAAATTCCTAATAGCATAACAAATATTGGGAATTATGCTTTTAGTACTTGTGCCAGCATTAATAGAGTTGAAATCCCCAATACCATAACGAGCATCGCTCAAGGATTATTTTCAAATTGTAGTAGTCTTGTAAGCATTGAAATTCCTAATAGTGTAATAAATATTGGAGTTTCTGCGTTTAGTGGTTGTGCAAGTCTTGCAAGTATTGAAATTCCTAATAATGTAATATGCATTGAAGATTCTGCTTTTTATGGTTGTAGAATGCTTACGAGCATTGTGATTCCTGATAGTGTAACTAGCATTGGAGATTCTGCATTTGTTTTGTGTAGTAGTCTTACATACATTAAGATTCCCAACAGTATAATAAGCATTGGAAAATATGCTTTTGAATGTTGCAGAAATTTAATGAAAATTGATATTTCTAATAATATAACCGTTATTGAAGATTATTTGTTTAGAGAATGTAATAGTCTTGCTAGTATTGAGATTCCTAATGGTGCTACAAGAGTTGGTGAACGTGCGTTTGAAAGTTGCAATAACTTTACAAGCATTGAAATTCCTGACGGCATGACAATCATTGAATATTGTGCTTTTAAAGGATGTAAAAATCTTACAAGTATAGTAATTCCAAAAAGTGTAACGAGCATTGGAGAGTATGCATTTGGTGAGTGTGTTAATCTCAGTACAATCTATTTTAAAGGAACAGAATTACAGTGGCAGGCTATATTTAAAGGCGAAATTTGGGATTACTACATGCCTGAAGATTACGAAATCATTTTCGAAGCTGATCAGTGAACGAAGCAAATCTATAAAGAGTATTCCATTATTTACGGATAGGCATTTTGCCTATCCGTAAAATCTTTTGGGAAAGAGGAGGGAAGAGCGATAAGAATAATTGAAAATACAACATTTTCCCCAAAAGCTCTTGCAAAATCGAGTAAGTGGTGCTATAATAAATAGCGTATTTTTGTTATCACAGCAGGAGGCTTTTAGATATGAACAAGAAGAATATTGATTGGGCAAATCTCGGATTCGGATATATTCCCACCGATGCCCGTTATGTCAGCCAGTATAAAAACGGTGCGTGGGATGAAGGCACCTTGACCGCCGATCCCAGTATTACCATGAGCGAATGCGCTTGCGTACTGCAGTATGCACAGACTGTTTTTGAAGGCTTGAAGGCATATACCACTGCCGACGGCAGAATCGTAACCTTCCGCCCCGATCTCAACGCTGAGCGTATGATCGATTCCGCAAACCGTTTGAAGATGCCCGCATTCCCCAAGGAACGCTTTATCGATGCCATCAAGCAGGTGGTTGCGGCAAACCGTGACTTTGTTCCCCCCTACGGCTCGGGCGCAACCTTGTATATCCGTCCCTTTATGTTCGGTTTTGATTCCATTATCGGTGTTAAGCCCGCCAATGAATATCAGTTCCGCGCGTTCTGTACTCCCGTTGGTCCTTACTTCAAGGGCGGTGTACGTCCCCTGACCGTTCGTATTTCCGACTTTGACCGTGCCGCTCCCAACGGTACCGGCCACATTAAGGCAGGTCTGAACTACGCTATGAGCCTTTATGCCATTGTGGATGCGCACGAAAAGGGATTTGACGAAAACTTCTATCTCGATCCCGGTACCCGTACCAAGATCGAAGAGACCGGCGGCGCTAATATCTTGTTTGTTACAAAAGACGGTAAGGTTGTAACGCCCAAGAGCTCTTCCATTTTGCCGTCCATTACCCGCCGCAGTCTTGTGCAGGTTGCAAGAGACTATTTGGGACTGGAAGTGGAAGAAAGAGAAGTGTATTTAGCCGAGCTTTCCGAAATGGCTGAATGCGGTCTTTGCGGTACTGCGGCTGTTATTTCTCCTGTTGGCAAGATCGTTGACCACGGCAAGGAGATCTGCCTGCCCTCCGGCATGAGTGAAATGGGACCTGTTACCAAGAAACTGTATGAAACTCTCACCGGCATTCAGATGGGAACCATTCCCGCGCCCGAAGGCTGGATCATGGAGATCTGCTGATTCGAAAAATGGATAAAAGCACAAAAGAGGGATACGATCCTTCTTTTGTGCTTTTCAATGCGAAAAATGTTGTTTTTTAGTAAGGACAAAAATATGAAGAAACAATTGGATCCCATCAAACGCTATACCGGGATAGGAGCACTGTTTCGTTTGACATTCCCCATTGTGCTTATGACTGCTCTTGAATCGGTATACAGTTTGGTGGACGGTATCGTGGTCTCTTATTTCGACGGCGCATATGCGCTTGCCGCAATTCAGATTGTCTTTCCGCTCACGCTTTTGATCAATGCCATTGGCTATCTTGTGGGCTACGGCATGGAAAGTTTGGTGCATTTAAAACTGAAATTAGAAGACCGTAAAAAGGCAAATGAATTGCTTGGCGCAGGATTTATTATTACAATGCTTGCTACGCTGGTTATCTCCTTATTGGTACTGCTGTTCGATCATGAGATCTATTATTTACTGGGTGCCAAAGATGAGGAAGTATTGCATGAATGCCTGCATTACGGCAATATCGTGATCGGCGGCAGTGTATTCACCACGCTGTTTATCTATTTAAAAAGTTTGTTTACAGAGGCATATTCGTACCGACTGGGTGTGACTGTTACCATTATTTCCGGTCTTTGTAATATGCTTTTGGATATTTTATTGACAGGCATTCTGCAAATCGGTATTCGCGGCGCGGCACTGGCAACTGTCGGCAGTTTTGTGATCGGTGTTGCTGTTCTGCTTATTTATCATATTGTTAACCGTAAAAAAGCAAATCTGTATTTCACTACGCCTCGTCTTTCACGAAGAGATCTTAAAAGATTTGTTCGTTTGGGGCTATCGCATATGATGCAGTTCGTGGGGGCAGCTGTTGTAGCGCTTATTTTCAATTTGCAGGCAGGAAGATATGCAGGGGTGCTTGGTTTTGCATCGGTCATGGTGGTCATGCATATTCATATGCTGTTTACGGCAGTCATTCAGGGATTTATTGAGGGGCTTGAACCGGAAATGCATCATCAGCATGAGGAGCATCATAATGATTTGCTGAGATCGATCATATTGCGCAGTATTTTCTATATATCGGTATTTTCATTGTTAGTTTTTGGTTTCTCACAACTGTTGTGTCACGCTATCGTTTATCTCTTCTCGGTAGATAACGCGGAATTTGCTTTTATTTCCGAAAATGCTTACCGTTTGTATGCCTACGGCGTGATTTTATATGGTATCAATTTGTTTATCCACGGATTTTTACATTCAGCGCAGCTCAAAATTTCTGCGTCTATCAGCAGTGTGTGTCTGCCCGTTTTGAAAATTGCCTGTTTCTTTGTTTTGCCGATCCTATGGGAAGAGCAGGGGGTATGGATGGCTGTTCCGATGGCGGAGCTGATTGCGCTTGGTGTTTCGATCGTTCTCTTTGTTTTGGGATATAACCATGAGTCTTTGCGTAAGAAGCGAATAAGAAAAATTGTATAAAAAGAGGAATGTGCCCAAAACGGTACATTCCTCTTTCCAACTATAAAAACGCGCGCAAACTGCGGCAGTTTGCTTCTTCAAAGCGCAATAAACGCTCCATGAGCGCTTTGCTGTCATCATCTGCCCCGGGGCATTGACTTTGCTTTTTCGCGCCTTCTATGCTACCGATCGTGGTACCTAAGATCACCATGCCGGTAATACGCGGCAAAGAGTGCTCCTTGTTTTTGACGCTGCATTTTATCATCATACAGGTGTGCAATTTTTCGAGCCCGCGCATTCCGGTAGGACGTATGCCGCACTTCGCAAGCGCATTGGCGGCGTCTCTCAGAATGGCGGTGTATCCTTTGCGTTGTCCATGCAAAATTTCGGTTATTTCACCGCAGTCTTGTATTTCCAGCAATTTCCCGATGCTTCCCATTCCTACCTGCGCATTTTTATAGATATATTGATAAAGATTGACAGTATCTTCGGTGGGGTAATAGATACCCATTGTTTCATTTGCATTCATAATAAGATTCCTTTCAAAAAAATTGAAAAAATATGTGAAAATATATTGAAATTTCAGAGCTGATTGTGCTAATATATAGTATATTATTTTTCGATGATTTTATTGCGTTTTTTCAGTATCCGTAAAAGGAAAATAATAACTGTTTTTGAAATCTTTATTTTTGGAGGTATATATCATGGATAGCAATGTACGTCCCGAGTCGATGGCGCGTATCGTCAACAAAGAGTTGGCAGATGCGTTTATTGCGCAGCAGGTTGAGGCGGTCAGAAAACAGGTTGGTGATAAGAAGGTTTTGCTCGCTCTTTCCGGCGGTGTTGATTCTTCTGTTGTTGCCGCACTTCTGATCAAGGCAATCGGTAAGCAGTTGGTTTGTGTGCACGTAAATCACGGTTTGATGCGTAAGGATGAGTCCGAAGGCGTTATCAAGATGTTTAAGGACGGTCTGGACGCCAATCTGATCTATGTGGATGCTACCGATCATTTTCTTGGTTTGCTGGCAGGTGTTTCCGATCCTGAAAGCAAGCGTAAGATAATCGGTAAGGAATTTATCACTGTATTTGCAGAAGAAGCTCGCAAGTTGGAAGGCATTTCCTTCTTGGCACAGGGTACTATTTATCCCGATATTTTGGAATCCATGAAGCAGGCAGAAGGTAAAAAGGCTGTTAAGTCTCACCATAACGTAGGCGGCTTGCCTGAAGACCTGCAGTTCGAATTGGTAGAACCCTTAAAACTGCTGTTCAAGGACGAAGTTCGTGTTGTTGGCGAAGCACTGGGTCTTCCTCATGCCATGGTATACCGTCAGCCGTTCCCCGGTCCCGGACTTGGCGTTCGTTGCCTGGGCGCGATCACCAGGGAGCGTCTGCACGCTTTGCGCGAAGCAGATGCCATCCTCAGAGAAGAATTTGAGAAGAACGGACTTTCCGAAAAAGTATGGCAGTACTTTATCGTAGTACCGGATATCAAGAGTGTTGGCGTGAAGGATGAAAGCCGCTATGAAGGTTGGCCTGCCATCATCCGTGCTGTCAATACTACCGACGCAATGTCCGCTACCATTGAAGAGATTCCGTATGCTCTGCTTCATAAGATCACTGCCCGTATCACCGGCGAAGTAGAAGGTATCAACCGTGTCCTCTATGACCTAACCCCCAAGCCTGTTGGTACTATTGAGTGGGAATGACTTGAGCTATTCCAGTACAAAATCAAATAGTCTCAAAAGGACAAATTTACGCAGTCTCATCATTTTTGGTGAGGCTGCTTTTTATGATTTTTGAAAATGCAGGGTTAGGGTATCCAAACGCAGATCTGATTGCTGTTGAGGATTACATTATTACGCCTATTGTCCCCAATAACCTCGGTAATGAAATGGCAGGAGTCGTAAACGAATAATATACTATGAAGATACTTTAAAAGAAGGTGTCGCTTCGGCGGCATCTTCTTTGCATTGGAGTTTGAATAACCCCATGGTCTACCGGAGGGCGGTAAAAAGAGCGGAGTTATAATCAAATGGGCAGTTTATACAAGCCCATTTGGAGCAAAACTACGCTTGGATTATCACAAAAGTTGTAAAAACATAATCTGAACCGTTTACGGGTCGCAGTGTGTGAGTCTATAATACTATTTCAGTGCTCTTTTAGGTGTTATGAAGAGGGAAAACCCTATTGACTTTTTATATTGTTTGTGATAAAATAACAATTGATATATAACAATAGATATTTAAAGGAGCGCCTTATGCCGCCAAAAGTTAAAATTACAAAAGAAGAGATTATAAATACTGCGGTTGATATTGTGCGTAAGAATGGAGCGCAGGCAATCAACGCAAGAACGATTGCGTATATGCTGAACTGCTCTATACAGCCGGTATTTTCAAACTTTGCAACAATGGATGAACTGCGTCTTGCCGTTGTAGAAAAAGCGGATATCTTATGTCAAGAATATATGCAGCGAGAGGTAGAATGCAAAGAATTCCCCGCTTACAAGGCAAGCGGTATGGCCTACATACGATTTGCCAAAGAGGAAAAGGAATTGTTCAAGCTCTTATATATGCGTGACCGTTCTAACGAATCAATTCCCGATGGGTCGGAACTTACTGACAAAATGGAAGATATCGTTCATAATAATACAGGGCTTGATGGTGCAGATGCAAAACTGTTCCACTTGGAAATGTGGGCGTATGTACATGGAATTGCTACGATGTTTGCAACCGGCTTTTTTAATCTTGACTGGGAGCTTGTCAGCAAAATGCTCACGGATTCTTATCAAGGACTTCGGAAACAATATGGAATGGAGTGATAAAGTATGGATGCTATCAGAATTGATGGTTTAACGAAAAAATATAAAGATGTAGTTGCGGTAGATAACCTGAATCTTTCTATTCACAAGGGCGAATTGTTCTCTCTTCTCGGCGTAAACGGTGCCGGCAAAACAACCACTATAAAAATGCTGTCCTGCCTCACACAGCCTACAAGCGGAGATGCATTTTTGAACGGGAAAAGTATTTGCAAAGATGCTGCTGCTGTGAAATCGCTTATAGCTGTTTCTCCACAGGAAACAGCAGTTGCTCCGGGGCTGTTTGTTCGTGAAAATCTTGAATTGATGTGCGGTGTTCACGGGCTTTCAAAGGATAAGAAAAATGCGAAAATCGCAGAACTGACCAAACTGTTAGGACTGGAAACTGTAATCAACAAAAAGGCAGGCAAATTATCGGGTGGTTGGCAGCGCAGACTGAGTATTGCAATGGCGCTGATCAGTGAACCTGAGATCCTGTTCCTCGATGAACCTACGCTTGGATTGGATGTGCTCGCTCGGAGCGATCTATGGGATATGATTCGCGCTCTCAAAGAGAAAGTTACGATTATTCTGACAACGCACTATATGGAAGAAGCAGAAGCGCTGTCTGACCGTATCGCTATTATGAAAGATGGGAAACTCCTTATTTGTGACACAGCTGATAAAATCAAAGAAGCAGCAGGAACGGATAATTTTGAACAAGCGTTTGTTCGTATTGTTAAGGGGGTGTCAAAATGAAAATGTTAACATTTGCAGGCAGAAACACAAAAGAAATACTGCGGGATCCCCTCAATTTGACATTTATGTTTGGATTTCCCCTCGTGCTGATAGCACTGCTCAGTGCCATACAAGCAAATGTTCCCGTAGAGCTGTTTGTGATAGAGCGCTTGGCTCCGGGCATTACGGTTTTCGGTCTGTCATTTATGACACTGTTTTCGGCAACCATTATTGCAAAGGATCGGGGCAGTTCGTTACTCCAGCGATTATATACCACACCGCTGACTCCGATGGATTTTATTCTCGGCTACACGCTGCCCATCATACCGATTGCAATGGCACAATGTGTTATTTGCTATATTGCTGCGTTTTTTCTCGGACTGAGTATTACGGTTAACGTTTTATATGCTGTTATATTTATTATTCCTGTTTCCGTTCTCTATGTTGCTGTGGGACTTCTTTGTGGAAGCGTGTTCAACGATAAGCAGGTTGGCGGCATCTGCGGTGCTCTGCTTACCAATCTTTCAGCATGGTTATCCGGTATTTGGTTTGATCTTGACCTTGTGGGAGGTGCATTTAAAAAGATCGCATATGCTCTCCCGTTTGTTCACGCTGTTGATATGGAACGCGCTGTAATTGCAGGAAATTTTGCCGATATTTTTCCTCATATATGGTGGGTGCTTGGATATGCCGCTATTATTCTGGTGTTAGCTGTATTATTGTTCCTGCGACAGATGAGAAAACAATAATTTAAATATTAAATTTCAAAATCCATTGACAAAAACAATACTTCGTGATATGATGTATAGCGAAAAGGGAGGCATAGCATGGATAATCAGTTGAAGAGAGGTCTCTTGGATGTATGTGTACTAGCAGCGATCAAGAACGAAGATTCATACGGATATAAGATCATAAAAGATATGAAGCCATATATTCAGCTTTCCGAATCGACCTTATACACCATATTGAAACGCTTGGAAATAGCCGGTATGCTGACCGTTCGCACTGCAGAACACGGCGGCAGACTTCGAAAATATTACCATATAACCGAAGAGGGATTAAAACGTATTGAGGAGTTCAAGGATGCATGGAAAGAAATTTTGTCTATATATCAATTCGTAACCAAGGAGGATAATGGCAATGAGTAAACAAGAGTTTCTTTTGCGATTGCGCAAAGGATTATCCGGCTTGCCGCAAGATGATATTGAAGAACGCTTGATATATTACAGCGAAATGATTGATGACCGAATGGAAGAAGGTTTTTCTGAGGAAGAAGCGGTTGCAGAGATTGGCTCTGTGGATGAGATCGCAGCACAAATTGTATCGGAAATTCCCTTTACCAAATTTGTAAAAGAAAAAATAAAGCCAAAGAAAAGGCTGGGAGCATGGGAAATTATACTTATAATCCTTGGCTCTCCTATATGGCTTTCTTTGCTGATAGCCGCTTTCGCCGTCATTTTTTCGCTTTACGCCGCGTTATGGGCTGTTATAATTTCCTTGTGGGCTGTTTTCGGGTCGCTTATTGGCTTTGCTTTCGGTGAAATTGCCGCCGGTATTGGCTTTACTTTGGGCGGGTATGAAGTTTCAGGTATTGCTATGATCGGCGCGGGTGTTGTTGGTGCGGGACTTTCTATCTTCCTGTGTTTTGGATGCAAGGCGGTAACCAAAGGGATTTTGTTGCTTACAAAGAAGGTGGCTTTGGGTATTAAAAATTGCTTTGTAAATAGGAGGGAAGCATAATGAGCAAGAAAACAAAAATATGGCTTATTTTAGCATCTTTTCTTGTGTTGTTTGGATGTATAATTTTGGGAGGTGTGATGACGGTGTTAAAATGGGATTTTACAAAATTGTCGACGATTAAGTATGAAACTACCGATTATGAGATTAATGAGAATTATAAAAACATATCGATTGTAACCGATACTGCCGATATTGTGTTTGTACCCTCTTATAATTTGAAAAGTTCGGTTGTTTGTTACGAGCCGAAAAACGCAAAGCACTCGGTTACGGTAAAGGACGATACACTTATAATTGAGGTTCTCGATACAAGAAAATGGTATGAATATATCGGTATAAATTTCAGCATACCCAAAGTAACGGTATATATTCCGCAGGGCGAATACGGAGCGCTTACGATAAAATCAAGCACAGGCGATGTGAAAATACCACAAGATTTTAAATTTGAAAGTATTGATATATCAGAAAGCACAGGCAATGTAACGAACTATGCTTCCGCTTTGGAGCTTCTTAAAATAAAAACGAGCACAGGGGAAATCTTTGTTGAAAATGTATCTGCAGGCACCCTTGATCTTTCTGTTTCAACGGGGGATGTGACCGCTTCGTCCATAACTTGTAAGGGCGATATTCACATTAAAGTGAGTACAGGAGATACAAAACTGACCGATATTACGTGCAAAAGCGTTACCTCTTCCGGAAGCACGGGCGATATTTCTTTGAAGAATGTGATTGCTATGGAAAAGTTTTATATCGAGAGAAGCACCGGAGATGTGAAGCTTGACGGCGCGGATGCCGCCTGGATTTTCATAAAAACGGATACGGGGCATGTTAAGGGTAGTTTACTTACCGATAAGGTGTTTATTACGCAAAGCGATACAGGCAGTATTCATGTTCCCAAAACAATAACCGGTGGAAAATGCGAGATCATTACCGACACGGGAGACATTAAAATTACAATAAAAGATTGATGGCATTTGTGATCCTATTGCACTGAATATACAAAACGATCCCCCGAAGGAAAACATTCGGGGGATCGTTTTGTAATTATGTATTTGCAATGGGTGTGATTTCAATTGTGTTGGCAACCAGACCTGTTTTAACAGAAAGTTGGCAGGTGAATTTGTCTTCACCGGCAGGAATCGTCAGCATACCGGCTGCCAGATTGTTGGAGAAGGATGCATTCAAGAGCACAATGCGGGAGGGAATTGTAACAACAGCAGAGCCGCCGTTTTTAATGCGGCAGACTTCTTTTCCGTCTATCATGCAGACAATCGGAATTGCGCAACCCATAAAGGATTTTTTGCGAACAATGGTCAATTCGCGCAGTGTTTCGGGGTAAGATTCGGTCTCTTGCGAAAGAGCGGATCCGTCGGGTTGAATGTTGGGCTGCACCAACACAAGCTGCTCATTCTTTTTGGCAAATCCATATTTTACTGCCAAAGACAGATAAACAATGCCGAGGATATGAAATACTGTATCTATCAAAAAACTTGTTTCGCCTGCCAGCAACATCGGAATAAAATCAACAAGCAGTAACAGTGTGTCCAAAGAGAATAGGACGAGCGCACCGATCATCCAACCTACTCTTTTTTTGGAGAATATCCAACAAAGTAAATAGGGAACCACCGAAAGCACCGCCATGACACTTGCTACGATCGGGTAGATGGCAAGGGATGTTTCTTGGTAATATACCAACCCGGCACTTGATAAGCACTGTGTAAGATAGGATGAAAGAACAAAATATTTTTCCATGAAGAAAATATAGGGTATACTGATAGCGGATAGAATCGTGATAGCCAATAACATAGTACGCATGTTATTGTATTTGGAATCGTTTTGTGATGGTAAATTGTTGGGATGCATTTTTTCCCTCCTGTAAATTTTTTTGTATTATATCATATCTTTTACAAAATGTCAAGATACTTCTTTTACAAAATGTCAAGATACTTACTGACTATAGAGACCTTTGCAATAGGAGTTTTGAAAAATCTATTGACAAATAATGTGTTGTGTGGTACAATACCAGTTAAAATAAAGAGTAGGACTCTATAAATAAGGAGACATTATGAAACGTATGCTTGCCATGACGGCTATGCTGCTTTGCATGATTACTGTGTTTACCTCTTGCGGTGGATACTTGAAATTTTCCAAAGCCATAGAAGTCAATTCTTATGAAGAACCGGCTGCTTCCTTGACAGAAGCTGCCAAGATCGATGTGGAAGGCGAATTGAGTTATTCTGCAACTGCAGGGAATTTGGTAGTTTTTGAAAAAACTGATGATGCCGGAAATACCACTATTTCGGTATACAATATGGCTACCAATGCTGTAGTGTGGACCGGAGCAACCTCTAAGACCGAATCCACAGGTACCCGCTCCACAGTGACTTATACTGTAAAGGCTGTTGAACAGTGCGATGTATCTTGGTTCTATGTTGTAAAGACTACCACTACGGAAAAAGAAAATGAAGATCCTGTAACCGATGCGCTCATTAGCATGTTCAATGAAAAGGGTGAACTCATTGTTGAATCGAACGCAAAGGGTGTTAAAGTGCCTGATGTTGAACTGGATCTGGTTCGTTTTGACGGAAAAATCTTCCGCGTTACTGCCAAGAAAGGCGTAAAAGAAGCGTTTGCGTACAGCGAGCTGAATGCAGAACTGAATTTGGATAGCAAGGCAGGCGGTTACTATATTGCTGAAAGTGAATACAAGGGATTTACCGTTTATAACAGTAAGCTCAAGGCAGTTGTTGCATATGAATGCCCCTCCTATGCAGAAAATTTTAAATATTTCCCCCTGAATAACGGAAATGTATTGGTTCAGTATGTTATAAACAACGGTGAATACGCTGAAGATTATACCTATATTGAAGATGGCGAAAAGAAAACCCTGGTTTCTGTTTTGGTAAACGTTAAAAAGGGAACTACAAAAGAAATCGAACTGGACTTTGTTGTAAGCGGTTTGGTAATTCGTGATACTGTTGATGCCGATAGCAGCGAATGGAAGGAAATGGGCGTTTCCAAAGATATTGAAAATCTGGCAGCTGTATTTATGATTGATAACGAACATTTGGATCGTTCTATCGCTACCGCAGAACTGGTTACCCTTACCAATAAAGCAAAGATCGACGATATGATCGGCGGTTATGTAAGCGGTATGATTCCTTCTCTGGAAATGGTGTCCATGAACCGTTGGGAAGTTTCCAACAATGCAGGTCAGAAATTCCTGCTCAACCATAAGGGTACTGTGCTTGGTGAAACTACCAATGCTACCGGTCGCGGAACTCTTGGCTTTATTTACAACGGAAAACTGTATAACTGGAGCCTGGAAGTTGTTCTGGATATGAACGAATACGAGCCTTCTGAAATCAATATGTTTACAAGAAGCCTGGTGTTCGTTGCCAAGTCCGGTGAAACAATGATCTATGCCAACAATGAAGTCAAGACTCTGATCGCAAAGGAAGAAGAAAAGTCCTACAGAAGAATCAATTCCGGTATTTTTATGATCAAAACCGGTGAGAATAAGTACGAGCTTTATAATGATATTGGCGAAGTTATTTACACTTCGGATAGTACCATTGAAGATATTGAAATTGCTGTCACCGGCAATAATGTGGTAATTTTGCGCATTGAGCAGACTGTCAAAGGAAAGACAGAAAGTTTTTATCTGCGTCTTGCTTAATTGAGTGTTAAACGAGTTTGTGTGTTTCATGCAA
The DNA here is from genome assembly GCA_015064585.1 of Oscillospiraceae bacterium. Lineage (GTDB taxonomy): Bacteria > Bacillota > Clostridia > Oscillospirales > CAG-272 > SIG655. Next base: position 64,753 of record SVRY01000003.1, on the reverse strand, counting down.
ACTCGTTTTTCTATGCCGTAAATATTACCGAAATTTCGTTTGGTACTTGCAATTCTCTCCATATTCTGTTATACTGATACAGTATTGCTTAAGGATAACTGAAATGAAACATTGAGGTGTGTTATGGAAAATAAATCTATATGGAGCGTTTTTAAATCAATTTACCGAAAGATCGTATTGCCTGCCTGTTTGCTGCATACGGTTATTACATTTGTTTTTATGATGGGCTCGGAATTGGATGCGATCAAATTGGATAAAGCGGGTCTGATTTTCTTGTTTTCATTGATGGTGGCGCTTTCCAATCTTCTGTTCTCACTTAAAAATATGCAAATACTGCTTCGTACCACTTTGCACTTTATCTGCACTTCGGTGTCGTTTGTGGTCATTATGCTATACGGTTCCGGTTCTATGAAAAGCAATTCTTCCGGCTCGCTTATGATTTTGATGGTGTATATCGTGCTGTATCTTTTGATAGCGCCGCTTCCCGTTTACTTTATTCATAAGAAGGAAAAGAAGAACGAAGAGGCAACAGAGTATCAGAGCATTTATAAGAAATAACACCATGAAAACGGTATGAAGGGTTCGTGTTATGTCACACGCCTTCATGCCGTTTTTATAAGGGAAGAGTAAACATTTATATACACATCTGGTTATATATTATTCTTTTTATTTGGATATTTAAATGATACCAAAATTGCGATATAGTATGCATATATTTTGATTATCAGGAGTGAATACTATATGACTTATCATAAAATTTTAACCATTCAAGACATTTCCTGCGTAGGTCAGTGCTCGTTGACCGTGGCACTTCCCATTATCTCTGCCTGCGGGATTGAGACCTGCGTACTGCCGTCTGCTGTGTTGTCCACACATACGGCAGGTTTTAAAGGCTATACTTTCCGTGATTTGACCGAGGATATGCCGGCTATCAAGGACCACTGGGTGAAGGAAGGAATTTCTTTCGATGCCATCTATACAGGTTATCTCGGCAGTACTAAACAGATCGATTATGTGAAAGATATTTTCAATTCGGCAGCGGGCGAAAAATGCTACAAGATCGTTGATCCTGCCATGGCTGACAACGGAAAACTGTATCCCGGTTTTGACATGGAATTTGTACAGGCGATGAAGAGCCTTTGCGGCGAAGCGGATTATATCATTCCCAATCTGACAGAAGCTTGTTTTTTGACCGACACCGAATATAAGGCGGAATATGATCAAGCTTATATAGATGCCATCTTGGCAAAACTTTTGGCGCTTGGCTGCAAGAATATTATTTTTACGGGTGTTTCCTATGCCGAAGGCAAAACAGGCGTGTTGGTGGTCGAAAACGGTTCTTGCACATATTATGAACATGATAAAGAGCCGAATAGCTGCCACGGAACAGGAGATGTATATGCATCTGCTTTTGTGGGTGCACTGGTAAGGGGGAAGGGTGCATATGCATCTGCAAAGATTGCTGCAGATTATACCGTTGCCTGCATTCAAGAGACTGCTAAAGATCCGGGACATTGGTACGGTGCCAGATTCGAACCCGTACTTGGAGAACTGATTGCAATGCTCCGGGATTGATATGAGAACGCACAGAAAAAAGTTGGATCGACATAACTTTTTTCTGTGTTTTTTCTAGCAAAAAATATCAAGAAAAATCTCAAAAAAATTTGAAAAAGCGCTTGACAAACCAAGTATAATATGCTATTATGTACAGGCGCTGAAATGTGCATGGCGGAATAGCTCAGCTGGCTAGAGCAATCGGTTCATACCCGATAGGTCGTGGGTTCAAGTCCAACTTCCGCTACCATTTTGGCCCGTTGGTCAAGCGGTTAAGACACGGCCCTTTCACGGCTGTAACATGGGTTCGATTCCCGTACGGGTCACCAAATAACAAAAGCTCCACTCTGTGGAGCTTTTGTTATTTGATAGCACTATATGAATCGATCCCCGAGAACTTTTGCCAAAAGCAAAAGTTCTCATGGCAGTTCGCTTGTAATAATTCTATTATTTGATTGGTTTATGCGAACTGCGGGTTCAGATTCCCGTACATATTTTGCTCCAATATATATGATCTGACTTCGGTGGGAGATACCTTTTATCATGCGGTTTTACATACCAAGAAAAAAGAACCTTCCATGGTGTTTCATACCGATATATATGAGTTTTCGGATATTGATTGATATATTGCTGTTAAAGTCTATCCCTTTTTGATGCAGACTTTGTCAGTGGTCTGAGAGCACCTTCGTGTGCTCTTTTTCTATTGGTGTTGATAAGGTATTACGTGACAAGGATAAAATGAACATTTCAATGTCTTTTTGTAAATAAACTATTGACATTTTTGATGATGTCTGATATAATATTTACAGAATGGCGGTGAAAAAGAAAATACTTACCTTTGAAATGATACAGCAAGATTTTATTCATGAAACACAAAAGCGCAGGGCCCTTTCTGTTTGGTTGACTGCACTTTTGCTTTTGGGAATGATCGGTTATATTGTTCTTTGTGTCACGGGACTTGTCTTACAAAATGATAGTCTGTCTATTTCTGTCGTTTTTCTAATGCCGCTCTTGTTGCTGCTTATTATTGTTTTTCTTCTAAAATTCTACTATATTGACTTTTATAAAATTAAAAACGGACAGTTTTCGATCGTGACCGAGGAGCTTTACGAGAAGAAAAAAGAGCAGACTTTGTATTATCGGGAATTGAAAATAGAGAATTTCTTATATTTTCGCTGCGGCAGGGTGGCGGTATCGGACGATATATATGTATGTTCCAATCGTAAGGATCGTTTTTATGTTGTGATAGTAGGCACAAACAAGCGTCCGGTGCTGGCTTATAATATGAAATATTATAAAGTCCATACTGCTTGATGAATTCCATACGATGTTTTAAAAAGGAGGTATCCAAAGATGAAATATAAATATACCAAAAGACTGATCATTGGTTTTCTCTTCATGCTTTTTTTCATAGGATTGATATCCTGCGGCAGTAAAAAACAGCCTGAAAAAGCGCCCCTTGCGGAAATTCCCGAAGTACATGCCCATCAAGGGGAAGTGTGGATTGTGGATACGGTTGCATCCTATCAGGATGTCGGTAAAAAGCATCAGATCTGCTCGCTTTGTGGGGAGAATTTCAATGAAACAGAAATTCCTTCCTTGGCAATTGACCGTTTGGAAGCGCATACCGATGTGGATCAGGATGAACTAAGACCCCATTATGAACTGGGCATTTGCCGTCAGTTAATCGGAAATCCCGTGGTAGTACTGTTTTTTGTGGATGATTATGAAAGTAAATGGACAAAGGACGATGTTTTAAAATTTACAGAAGAGGAAATACTACCGGGGTTAACATATCTGACAATAAATGCAAAGGAGTGGGATGTGGCGCTTGATTTTACGATAGAAAGCTATGCCGGCGCCTTTGATAATTTTGATATCAAGTATGAAGGCGTGGTCAACCCCGATCTGTATAATGGCGGCTCATCTAAAGATGTTTTGGATAAAGCAGCCGAGGATATCGGCTGTAAAACCAATTGGGATCTGTATTCTTATTACCAAACCATGTACCCCAAGCAGCAGATCATTTTTTTGAATTTCTTGAATAAGCCGGGGAAATCATATGCCAGAAACTTTATTTCCACGGGTTATTTGGAGTATGCAGAGCACGCTGTCATATTTTCTGATCAGTTGGGCAGCGATCACGGAGAGGGCAAGGCCGGCTCAAGCGCATCTAGGATTGTACATGAGCTGCTGCATCTGTTTGGTGCGGAGGATTATTATCTCTCGGGTTCCCGTGAGGATCTGGCGAATAAAAAATACCCGAATGATATTATGCTGTGGCAATATGATAACATACAGGATAATACAATAGGGGATTATACTGCCTTTACTGTCGGATGGACGCATAAAGCACCTGATGTTTGTTATGATAAAGCATGGTGGAAGTAATACGCTATATGTAAAAACTGTGCACAGGTTCGTTAAAAACGAGCTTGTGCACAATTTTTGGTGCGAATAGGTACATAAAGATTTTTTGCGGTAGGATTTTAATCGAAGAGGTTTTGTAAGCAGCTTTGGCACTGGTAATGAAAATCGTAGGCAATGGTGTAAGGAACATCAATTTGAAAGATAGATACCAATTTTTGAATCATAAAAGGCTTATGAATGCACTTGTCTATATAAATAATAGCCTGCCGCTTTGTGAGGTCATAAATCACTCTGCCGCGCGGATAGTGAACATAATTTCCCAAAGTGAAATGCCTGTCCCACAGCAGTTCGTGCCCTACGGGGTTATCGAGTTTATCTATGCGAAGTTCTCCTTTTTCCAGTGAGCAGGCATCGTAAATAACGCTTCCGTTTTTGGGGATAAAGAAATATGGTCCTATTAACATAAGAATTCTCCTTTCAACGATCCATCCCGTAGTTTTTTCCTTGATGCAATTAAACGATATCAAAATATCCCTTGTAAATGATCGTATGGCGGCTGTGCGGAAAGAGATGGGCGTACAGATCAATGAAATAATCGTCTGTCATGCTTGCGATATAGTCGGTAACGATCTGATTGGGTTCGGTTTCTTCGTATGGGAAGGGCCGTTTGTAATGGGCTTTGTTTACGTAATCGATGTGATGGGTGAAGATAGGAGATGTTGTATTTCCTTCGGCGAAATCTGTTAGCAGTTTTTCATACATATCGTTCATCATGGGGCGGATATGGTTATGCAAGACACTTTCCACAGCATCATTTCGATAGATTTTTTCGTAGTTGTCGTTTTTGGCTTGTACAAGGGCGCGAAAGTGTTCACTGTCCATTTTTATATAGGGCTTGCCGTAGCTGTTTTTAATGATGTTGACGATCAGATTGTTGATGATCTCGGCATTGATACTTCCAATGGCAGTGTCTTGGAAGAAGTGCTCTTCCGAGAGCCCCAGCGCTTTCGTTGCGTCCTGGCGGTCTTTACCCAAGTAGGCAATAATATCTGCAATGCGCACCACGCAACCTTCCAGCGTGGAGGGAACCAGCTTTTTAATATTGCCGCTGTCAAGATAGCAATCTTCTATCTTTTTGTCAAATTCCGCAAAACCGGAAAGCAAAGAAGGGCAGTACTCGGATAGTTCCAATTCTCCGTTATGGCAGGCGATGCCGTCCAGCGTTTGCAGACTGAGATTATAGGGAAAGATACTGTCAAGCACGCGCACTGAATGGATATTGTGATTGAAATGCCGCCCCGTGTGATCATAGAGAAGGGCATCCAGATAGCGTTCTCCGGCGTGCCCGAAAGGGGTGTGACCGATATCGTGTCCCAGACTGATGGCTTCGATCAGATCCAAATTCAGCCCAAGCGTTCTGCCAATGGTGCGCGCGATGCGAGAGACCAATTGCACGTGCAGACCTCTGCGGGTAATATCATCGTTTTTGTATAAAGAAAATACCTGCGTTTTATCGGCATAGCGGTTAAAGTAAGGGCAGTGCATGATCTTATCGATATCGCGGATAAAGGCAGTACGCCACACCGATGCGGTATCCCTGGGAGAATTCTCACGGCGTATAGCATTTTCATCTGCAAAAGCGTACTTAAATTTTGGTGCATTATGTAAATTTTCTGTAATAGTTTTGGTAAGTTCGGGGGATAATACTTCGTACTTCAGCAATTGTTTTCTCTCCATTTCCAAGTTTAAAAACAGTATATCATATTAAAAGTAAATTTGAAAAGCACTTTTTCAAAAATATTTGATTTTTTTCGATAAAGTATGGAAATCGGGGCGAATATATGCTATAATGATACGTAGGTATGAACATTGCAGGGATAATAAAAGGAAGGAGGTTACAAATGAAATCGATCTATATTTTACTTACCAGATCCAACACGCTGGTATCCAATATGGTTAAATTGACAACACTTGACAGATATACCCATGTTTCTATTTCATTTGTAGATAACCTCACGCCGCTTTACAGCTTTGCCCGCCGTTATACCCATTCGCCTCTGCCTGCAGGGCTTCGCCATGAGTATCTTACCCGCGGCTTTTTCAAAAGAAACCGCCGCATTCCCTGTGCACTGTATGAATTGATAGTGGATGATGAGACCTATGAAAACGCCAAAAAGATCGTGGACGGCATGATGGAGCAGGCGGATCAATATCATTTCAATTTGTGGGGGCTGTTGCTTTGCCGTTTGAGCATTCCCTCCCATCGAAAACACCATTATTTTTGCTCGGAATTTGTCAGCAAGGTTTTGACCGAAAGCAAGGCATTGCCTCTTCCCAAAGAACCCTCGCTGATGCGCCCCAGCGATTATGCCAAACTGCCCGACCTAGATTGCTTATTTGAGGGTCGTTTGGATGGCTTGATTGCCCATAAACAAATCAGCTAACGATCACTCAAATGCTAACAAGGTATTTGAGTGATTTTGCTTTGTAAAGAGAATCGCTTCCTTGCAGCTGAAAAAACACAGAAAATTTTTTAATTATTTTTGAAACAGGTATTGACAAGATGTAACTAATGTGTTACAATACTAATGTCAGAATGTAAATGAAACAAAAGGAGGTCAAATAAAAATGACAAATAAAACATGGAGTGCGCTGTTTGCCGTATTGTGCCTTATGATATTGTTCGCCGCTTGCGGCGCAAAGGAGCAAATGCCCCCGCCAGCAGCAGATACCCCTTCGGCTGACCCGACTGTAGATGCAGGATGTGAACATGTCATGGTAAAAGAGGTTGTTTCTCCCACATGTGTTGAGGGATATACCGTTCATTACTGTGAAAAATGCGATTACAGTTATAAAGATTCCTATACCGACCCCGTGGGACACAGCTATGAAAAAGTCGTGACGGATCCCACCTGCACCAAGGAAGGGTATACTACCTTTACCTGTACGGAATGCTCCCACAGCTATACGGATGAGACAACCGAGGCACTGGGACATAGCTATTCCGAATGGAAGATCAAGTTAACTGCCACTCTTGTTGAAGACGGGACGGTGGAAACGACTTGTACCGCCTGCGGCAATAAAAAGACCGAAAAATATTCCCATGAATGGAATGAAACGGCTTCACAGGGACTCAAATATGAGGTTCTTGACAATGTTTGCTATGTTTCGGGTATCGGTAGCTTTACGGGTAAAGAATTGAAAGTGCCTGCTGTGGCGCCGAACGGCCGTGTGGTACAGGGTGTTCGTATGAACGCTTTTAAAAATGCTAAGGTGGAAAAGATCCTTTTGCCCGATACGATACAGTATATTGAGATGAATGCGTTTGAAAACTGTACTGCTCTGACAGAACTTTCCATTCCTCTTTCGGTGACTAAGATCGGCTATGATCTGGTCAAGGGATGTACTAATTTAAAGACGCTGTATTTTAATGCTACCAACTGTACGGAAATATACAATAAAAATAATTACGATACCCTGGGATCGTTTACCAATTCGTATATTGAAAAAGTAATATTCGGCGATGATGTGACCCATGTCACCAAAGGATTGTTTGTTAATAATAAGACCTTAAAAGAAGTGGTGCTGGGGCGCAGTGTGGATACGGTATTTGTGCATGCATTTGGCAATGTATCCTCCCTTACCGATGTCACCTGGAATGATAAACTGGTATTGATCGGAAGCAGTTCTTTTGCGGGAACCTCCATTACATCTTTGCATTTGCCTGCAACTCTGCAAACCATTGACGCTTCTGCTTTCATGAACTGCAAAGGAAAATGGGAAAGTGTGACCATCGGCAAAAATGTAAGCCTTGGCAACGGTTGCTTCACAGGTGTGGATATCGGAACGCTGACCATTGCAGGCAATCTTTTAGATGGATCAAGCCATCCCTTTTCCCACTGCAAAATCGAAAGTATCATCATTGATGATGAGGTAACAAGATTGCCTGCGGAATTGTTCTACGAAGTGGAACGGGTAACATCCGTATATCTGGGAAACGCTTTGACAGAAGTGCCCAAGCGTTTGTTTAACGGCGCCAAAGACCTCAAACAGGTGATTCTCGGTTCCTCCATTACCAAGATCGGTGACTACGCTTTTTATAATTGCGTTTCTCTCTCGCTGGTGGAAGGATATGAAAATTTGATCTCCATTGGCACAGGTTCCTTTAACGGCTGTACCGCGCTTACGTATTTTGACATGAAAAATATCAAGACCCTGCAAAGCCACGCTTTTTCCGGCAGCGGCTTACTGAGCGTTACCGTATCACCTTATATTACCGAGCTTCCTGCAGGTGTATTTGCGGCGTGTCCCATGACCACCATTGTGATTCCCGAACATATTACCAAGATCGGCAACGGTGCTTTCCTAAGTTCGGGACTGACCGAAATCATTCTGCCCGACAGTATTACAGAAATTGAAATGTATGCCTTCCGTTATTGTTATGATCTTGCTTATGTTAAACTCCCTAAAAATTTGAAATACTTACCTGAGCGTTTGTTCGAGCAGGGTGATGTACTGTCAACGGTGATCATGCCCGAACATCTGGAAAGTATCGGCAGAAATGTGTTTACGGGATGCCAGAAGCTTGAAAGCATTACCATTCCTCACACTGTCACCGAGATTGGCAGCGGATGCTTTGACGGCTGTGTGTCCTTGAAGGAAATTGTACTGCCTATGGGCATTACCAAAATTTCGGATAATATGTTTGTGGGATGCAAGAATCTGGCTAAGATCAATCTGGAGAACATCACTTCTATCGGATCCTTTGCGTTTACCGGAACGTCTCTTTCTGAGATCATGCTTTCCAACTGTGTTTCCATCGGTATGAATGCCTTTAGCGGATGTGATCAGCTGATTTCTGTCAGATTCGGAGATAGCCTTACCGGTATCGGAAATTATGTCTTCCAGGGATGCAGTGCTCTTACCGAGATCATTTTGCCCGATACGGTAACAAGCATTGGTAACGGCGCATTCTATAACTGCACAGTCTTGTCTAAAGTATATCTTGGAAGCAGTATTGAAAAGATCGGCACTTTGGCTTTCAATAACTGCACTTCGCTGAAAACGATCTATGTTCCTAATAGTGTAATTGCCGCAGGAGATGCGTCCCCCTTTACCGGTTGCACGGTTACCATTTATACCGATTGGGAAACTGTTCCTCAAAAATGGTATGAATTCTTTGCACAGAACATTATGAAGGGTTATACCTACGAGCAGTATCTTGGGGAAATAGATGGCAAGTAATCAATCCATATAGTAGCTGAATCATAAACCTATAAAAGGAGCGCCGCGGCGCTCCTTTTTGATTGGCATTATAAGTTCTCTTTTTCGTAAGCCTGATACAGGGCATTGGAAAGAGAACGCATTTTATCGGCATTGATCTTTACAACCTTGCGGTCATAGGTCAAAAGACCGTTTGTTTCGTCCTCTACGTCGCTGACTTGGGTCAAAACTGTGGCGCAAAGACCGTTTTGAATGGCCGGGACCAATTCCTTCAAATACAATTCTTTCATGGCGTCCTCGAACTTATTTTGCTCAGTATACAGGCGGTAGCCGTAGGTCTTGTCAAGATTGAAGGAATGCTCTTTGATCTTATATGAGTAACCGCCGAATTCCGAAAGAACAAGGGGCTTCTTAGTTTTGGCAAGCTTAATAGGTTTAAAATAGATGTGTTCGCTTTGCACATCGCTTTCTCCCGTTTGAAACCAACCCGATGTGGCATCCCAAACACGGCTGTCATCCAATTCCTTACAGAATCGGTAGAGACGCTTTGCGTCGTACTGTCCCCATCCTTCGTTGAACAGGGTGTAATAGCAAACGCAGGGGTGATTGTAAAGAAGCGCAACTGTTTCCTTTGCTGATTTTTCAAATTGCTCTTTACGATAATGGGAGGCATGATGGGAAATGCCTTTTTTCAGCCCAATGGTGGGAAGAGCGGTGTCAATGAGAAAATTGTATTTCCCACTGTTGACAAGGTCTTGGAAAACGATCATGCCGTATTTGTCGCAGTAATAATAGAATAGCTGAGGCTCGATCTTGATGTGCTTGCGCAAAGTATTAAAACCGAGGGATTTCATTTGCAGAATATCGTTTTCAAATCCCTGCGGGGCGGCAGGCAGAAAAATGCCATCGCTGTAGTAGCCTTGATCCAGCAACCCATGAAAAAAATAGGGTCGTTCGTTGAGAAGAATCTGATTCCCTTCGATTCTTACAGTGCGCAGGGCAAAATAGCTCTTAACCTTGTCATTTCCCGAGATGATCTCAAAATCATATAGCTTTGGGTTTTCCGGCGACCAATGCACGGGATCTTCAGGAGTAAGGGTAATGCTGTCACCTGTAAACGGATATTCCTTGCCTTCAAAAATCAGTGTCTTTTCTCTTGTGCCGCCAAGTACACAAATGGTGGCACTATGGAGAGTTGCGGTAATGTGAATTGATTCAATAGCATCCTGTGAAATGCTTTCCAGCCATACAGTCTGCCAAATGCCCGAAACAGGGGTATACCACATACCGCCCCTTTTTTTGCGCTGCTTTCCGTAAGGAAGCTCGCTGTCAAGGGGATCCTGCACTTCTACGGTAAGATGGTTTTCCCCGATCTTTATATATTTTGTAATATCGAAGGAAAAGGGAATATATCCGCCTGTGTGACTGCCAATGGGTATATCATTGACAAATACACGGCAGGTCTGATCCACAGCGCCAAAATGCAAAAGCGTCTTTTCTTTGATAAATGTATCGGAAAGGGTAAAACTGCGATTGTAATACAGCCGATCATGTTTTTCAATACTCATTTCTACCCCGGAAAGACGGGATTCTACAGGGAATGGAACCAATATTTTCCCCTCAAAGGCCGTTTTACCCCCTCTCTTGACAGTTAAATTCCAATGTCCATTGAGACACAGGTAGGAATCTCTTTGCATCATGGGGCGAGGATACTCGCTGTAGGGCACTTCGCTAAGTGTATCCTCAAAAGGAGTGTATAATTTCTGAGTTTTGGGCTTGACGGTGCGAAGGACAAAGTGTAATAGTATAAAGAGAAAAATGATCACAACAAGTGAGGCAAGAAAGATGCTGCGGTTGGGTAAAAAAGAAGTCGTGCCGTCGCTGTTGACAATGGTCTTAGCGTTTTTCAATACTGCGGCGCCGATGGCGGGACCGATCACGCCGGGGATGAGAACCTGCACTAAAATACGAATCCCTTGGAACATGCCCGCTTTGCCTACAGGGGTATGCTCACGAATGATAGCGCCAAATACAGCCATTCCCGCAAGATAACCACACATCATAAGCAGCGAACCCAGAAAAACAAGCAGGGTTGTTTGGTTGAAATACAAAACAGCATAGCCTGCAAAGAGTGAACCAAGAGCAATTATGACAGACGGTTTAAAGCCTTTTTGATCGTAAAATTTGCCCCATAAGGCGGTAAAGATCGAGGCAAGGACGATGGCGGGCGCCATAATAAAAACATAGTCGGTCATGCCAAGGGTATTTTCATAGTAAAGGATAAGGTAGGGCATGAATATCTGAATGGAAGTATTAAAAACGGTAAAAGCAGCCAAAACCATGTACAAAAATGGATTTTTACGCATGGTGCTTGGCAAAAATCCGTAGATGATACTGTGGAAATATCCGATTTTTACGGGCTTTGCAGGCGGTTCATCTATGATAAAGAAACCGGCAATCCCCACAATGGTCACAACGGAGCCGATAATAGCGAAAATGATTGTCCAGCTTTCCGATTTGGAAAGATCAAAAAACATAAAACCGCCGAATACCGCAAGAATCGCCACAAGAGGCATGGCTGCATTGATCCCTTCTGCAGCACCGCGGTTAGTGGTGTCGGTACTGTCGGTCAGCCAGGCATTGAATGCTGCGTCGTTGGCACTTGAGCCGAAAAAGGTCATCACGCAGTCAAGAATGATAGTCAAACTGATGCCAAGGGTAGATGTCGAAACGGTTAAAGGAATGACAGCGTTGATCCAATCTGTGCGAAGCAGGGAAAAGCAGAGAATGGAAATGCCCCAGAGAATGTAACCGCCGCAGATGAACAATTTTCGTTTTCCGATGCGGTCGGACAGTGTGCCGATAAAAATGGTGGTAAGGGTGGCGGTTACGGCAGATGCGGAAACCATGAGCGAAATATCTGAGGCATTGGCATGGAACATATTGTAGATAAATACATTGAGATACATATTCTCAACCACCCATGCCACCTGTCCTATCAGTGAGCCAAGGGTAAGAGCGAGCCAAAATCGAGGAGTAAGTCGTTTTCTCATAATAGTCTCCATTCTGAAGCATAGCGCCGGCACAAATAGTGCTAGTAAATTTTCGTGCCGCTTATAACAAATCTAGTATAGCATAAAACCGTAACTGCGTCAATACGCTTAACAGCACATAGGTAAACCGTAAAAACTTTTGGAAATTCACTTGACATTTTCTTTCGAATATGCTATACTATACACCGTTTTCGAGGTGTGGCTCAGTTTGGTAGAGCGCTACGTTCGGGACGTAGAAGTCGCAAGTTCGAATCTTGTCACCTCGACCATAACCAAAAAGAACACCCTCTGGGTGTTCTTTTTGGTTATGATTGTGATGCTAAAAGAGAACATGGCTGCATAGCAGCTGCAAGTTCGCATTTGCCGCCCGAAGATCTGAAAGCTTGCTTGCAAGGCGTAGGGCGTGCAAATCTTCGCCGCAGGCGAATACCTTGTCACCTCACGATTGATAAAGTCTTCGGGCGAGAATTTTCTTTGAAACGCTATAATATATAAGGCTTTTTAGCACCTAATTGAATTACCTCCTATGGATTTTTGCTATACCATAGGAGGTTTTTGTTATTGTACGTTTTTGGGGGAGATTTTATTTTTGAATGGCAGACAGTATCATGGGATCCATGATTTTCGTGTCCTCTGCAAACAGCAGGACCTTCGATATGATCTCGGCTGTCTTGGGATCGTCATCCACAAAGGGCAGGAATATCTTGCCGCGATGCTGAGAATGTACCGGCAGAACAGGGATCATTGCCCCGCCAAGCTGATGTACAACGCCACTTCCCAAATGAATAGAGTACTCTGCCATTTTTCCGTTCACGATGGCATGACGGTTTTCTATTTTAACATTTTCTATGCGGAACATAGGAAGAACAAAGGAAAGGATTGCCCCGCGCATTTCCATAGTGGAATGGCTTGTTTCGGGATCCACACCGCCTGCATGTGCTACGCTGACGGCGAGATCCACATCACGCATAACTTCTGAGAATACGATATCGGGGATATCTGCGATTTTGATCTCCTGCCCCGTCTTTCGGTTGGTGAAGCATACCCATTCCAGGGTAGGTGCTTCAATATCCGCAGGTGAGAACCAATCGGCAAGAGCGTATATTTGTGCCACGATGTTCTCTTTGTAATACACCTTTTGCAATCCGTCTTCAATATCCGCTACCCAGCGGCGGCTTTTCAGAACGCTAACGGTTTTGGCTGGCTGTATCTGATTACCGGCATATCGAAGAGATCGGAGCATATCCATTTCCTCTGCGGTTTTAACATATAGCTCGCGGAATACTTGACGGAAGGGCTGTGCGATCTTATTTTCAAAGAGATACTTTTGATAATTTCTCCAGCAGCCATTGCGGTACAGATCGAAAGGATGTGCAATCTTGATTTCTGCAGCATCGTCAAGATTTTGTATAGCGCCCGCATCGTTTACAAGCCCCTTTTCTGCAAGGAAGCCAACAGCATTACCGCTGCTCAGCACAAGATTTTTAAGCATCGGATACACTACAGGGTGCGCTAACAGCGCCGAAAGCTCTCCAAAAGTAAAGGTTGTGCTATCCTCCATTGCTCTTTCCAGCATCACTCGCGTGCGTCTGTACTGCTCGGTAAGCGTCTTGACCATATCGGTAAGCGCAACCACAGTTTCATTCTTTTTCAGCTTTGCCGGAACGCTTTTTAACTGCTTGCCGTCCTTTGTGCAAATAAGCGTTGCCTTTCCGTTTGCATCAAGCGTGATCTTAAAGGACACACCCTCGATGATCTGTTCTTCAAGAAGTGCGCGGCTGTCGTCGATCACCTTGGTTTCCATACGCAAGGTCAAGCGCATGGTATCGGAGTATCCCGCGTTGATAGCAAGGTTGGTTAGAGCCATTTCGACGGCTTTTCCTTCACTTGCAACGCGCTGTGAACCGAACTGTTTGCTTTCCTTGCGGAATCTTTGGATATAGAGATAACGACGGCAAATATCATCTTCGCAGGCAAGCGGTATGAGTGCGTACGCCATCAAAAGATCTTTGTTTCGCTTTTCGGAAATTGTCTTTTCGGTTTCCTCAATATCCAATTTGCCAAGAGTGGCATCCGCATACTTTCTGGCGCGCGAATGCTTTGCACCGTCGGAAATATATTTTGCAGCATCATAGATCAGATCAAATTCCTTTTCACCAATGGAATCGTATGCCGCGCGGAACCAATTCACATCAAATGCACCGAGATTGAGTTCATCATCTGAAAGAGGCGTAAATCTTGCGATCATTGCCCTTCGCTTATCGTCGAACTTTTCGTTCATATGCGCCATAAAGTAATAGCATACCGATTCAAAGGAGTCGATTGCAAGGTATTTGCCAATGATCGGTATCCACTCAGGAGAGAACAATGCTGCTTCGATCAAGCGCTTGGTCGAGACTTTTTTTCCCGAAAGGGCATCACGCAGTGTATCCACGGTATCATTTTCCGCAGGAATACATACGGAAAGAAGATAGGAAAGCGAACCCTTACGGTCACTTGCTTCGCCCCAACCGTAATACGCCGTTCTGTCAAGAGTATCATTGCCCATTGCGGACAATATATCAGATAGATACTTCGCGCCATAGATACGCGCAATGCCGTGAATGCCCTTGGTATAGATTGCAGGGCTATCGCCGCGTTTTAGCTCGGATGCAAGAACAACGGGAATAATCGTTTCGTAAATATGAGAAACGTATTCGATGAGCTTCAAATCCTCCGCGCTCGGCTCGTCCTCTTTGCCAAGGAATTCTTTCACCTTGCGTGCGTTACGGATGCCCTTATAAGAATCGTGGGCAGAGATCTGCTTGCCCTTTTCGTAATAGGTCGTTGCAACGGCGGTTACGATCTCTATCGATTCGCGGAGATTATCGGCATCAAGTAAGAATTCAAACAACTGAGCTTCGGTAATAATACCTTGATAAGCCGCAAATAAGTACGCATTTATGCCGACAAGAGGCTTGTTAGAACTGTACATGGCCTCATACGGCTCGTGCAAAACACGGGTACGCGATTTGCCAATGTAATAATATGAATGACCGATTTTCGTTTCTTCTTTGGGGATCTTTTTGAAAGCCTGTATACAACGCTCGGCAGATGTAACGGCTAATGGGAATATGTTTTTAAGATAGGCGTTGTTTTTATAGTTCAGCCATCCGTAAACAAGGTGCAATTGCTCGTGTGCAAGCAAGTGTGCCATCTCAAGCTGAGCGGGTAACTTTTGTTGTGTCGGGGCGTGAATCATCACCATATCATCGGGTACACACCCGATAAACCACATTGCAAGCGCGGATGCAAGCTGAGAGAGTTCTTCCTTGGGTAAGCATCCGAGCATATGGTTAAGAATCATAAACATTATAGCAGAGTGTGGAAGCTCCTTGCCGTATTCAAAACCAGTTCCAAACACGGTTCTGATTGAATCAACACAGGCTTCGGAATATCGTGTTTTTTGCTTATACGCGCGGTACAATACAAGCGCACTTACCAGACGCTTGTTCGTGATGTTGTTTGTCTTGATCCACTCTTGCCACAATTCCGAAAGAGGCAATTTGCCGTCTTTGTCTATAAACTGATGCGAATACTGAATATTCCCGATCAGCATTGCCTCACCATTCGAACAGGTAAACGAATCGGTTTTGTGTGCTTCAATAAATTTAGAAAGCGACATCAGATCCATAGCGGCAACAATAGAGGACTTGCAAGCAACGTTATCGGTCAGAGCCGATTTGATCTTCCCAAAGAGATAAAATCCACTTTTTTTACCGCGAATCAGCTCCGGCAATTTCGATTCGGGGAAATATTCCGCAAAGGTCTTTGCGCAGAGCTCTATATAATTTGCATCAAATTCGGTAGGAAGGTATTTATCCTCTATGGAGAATAGGGTGATTTCATCCGCTTTCGTTTCCGCTTGAGCAGGAACGAGAGAGTCAAGCAAGATCTTTTCCTTGGAAGGAAGATCTTCCGCCTTTGCTCTTTCCGAAAGAATGCCGGCAAAGGTATCCGTGATTTTACTGCGCGCTTTATCCTTTTTAAGCTGCAAAAGCATATCCAGTCCGCCAAGGCGCACTTCTTCTTTATTACTTCCAAGAAGTCGCTCAATGCACGCGATAAGCTCGGAATTATTTTGTTTCAGCAAAAATTCCATTGCGTATTTGCGGATGTCTGCCCCCTTGAAGCGCAAATAATCCTCAATAGAGCGATATTCATCAGCCGACAGCGTTATCTTTGAAACAATATCATATGCTGCTTTGCGAGTATAGGTTTCTCTGTCCACAAGACCTTCCAGCACAGTTTTGCGCTGAAGGGCGGTCTTGGGGTTGCGAAGCAGGGCGGAAAAATAGAACTGACGCTGATTGGAATTGCATTCCTTGATAAATCCGCAGGCTTCATCCAGTTTTTCATTTTCTTCTGAAAGCGTCGCCAACATACAGAGCAGCTCCGCAAAGTCGCTTTTTTCTATTTTAGCTTCATACCAAGGGAAAACGCAGGGCGAAAAGGTTTTAGTCTTGCCGGAGAAAGCGGAATATAGTTTTTTAATAAGCTGATAATGTTCATCTATCTCTGGCTTACTGTCAAACCAAGCATGGTATTTAAAAGGCTGATTATATCGTACAGCATCCCATAAAGCGGACACTCCTGTGGGCATAAAGCATGGAAGCCATACAGCAAGCACATCTTCTTTATCATAATGCTGTTTAAGCACGATCTTTGCGATCTGATTGGAGATATATGGCAGATCGAGATTCGCCGCAAAATAACCCGATACAAGAAGTTGATGCGTAGAACCGTTATCTGCTATTTGAACGATTTTCGAAATGGCGTTGTCAATATCGTCAACTCCGTAGCTCCAAAGAGCGATATATATCTTCATCGCGTCCTCGGATGCAAGACAGTCCTCACGTACACTTTCGTTTTCAAGGCAATCGATAATCAGACGAACGCTCTTTTCGCCAACCCGCTCAAGATCGCGGGATTCTTCTGTCAATATGCCAAGCCAAGTACCAACCGCGCGCTTAACAGACGAAAAACGGATCAGATTATTCTCGGCAATTACCTTCAATATCGTAAGAAAACCTGCCTTGGTTCCGTAATCTGCATTTTCGCAGATGACTTGTCGAAGCCCCTCCTGCAGTCTTGCCGCAAGAAGCAGCTTCCCAAGAAGCTCATGAAAATCACTTCTGTGGCTGATCAGAACCCCGCGAATAAGCTCACTTGTCATCATTCCCGAACCGTTTTCTTCGGTCAAAATACGATAAACTGCGTCCTCTGTTTTTTTATCGTTATGATCAAGAGCATATGCCACCTGCCAAGCGCTGTATCCGCATCCGCGCCAGGCATATTCATCGAGAAAAGCTTGCGCTTCATCGGGCAGTTCTTTGTTCAGAATCTTTTCAAGGGGCTCGTCAATCATATTCATATGGGCAGAGCCATACTGACGGATGATATACGCAAGCTTTGAGGCGTATGCGCCGTTTCCTTTGGCTCGGAAGGATCTGCGTTTATATGAATCCGAGTAGGGATATTCCTGCAAGCGGTCTGCAAAATACAGAACGACCTCTTTTTCGCATTTGGGAATTGCTATCTCAAAAAGCCATCCCAGCTTTTGAGAAACATATTCTGACGGTATGGTGTTCGGATTTTTCATAGCCGTTACAAAATCGTTATATATGGTTGTATCAACAGAATATCCGCGGTGTTTGAAAAAATCATATTGAGCCGCACTCAAACTGTCTTTGATTTTTTCTTCGTGCTTTCGTATTTTATTTGTGTACTGTGCCGCAAGAGCCTTCTTTCTTGCGGCTTCTTCATGCTTATCTGCCATCCTGCATCCTCCTTTACCACATTCTGCCCGAAAGCATTGTAAGCCTTACAAATGTAAAAACATCGCCTTCGGTTATTTTAAGCTCTGCGTCGAGATCTGTTATTTCATCGTTTCTTTTGAACACCCGCACCAGTCCGTCCTGCACCGCATTGATTGCTGTTTCAATGGCTTTGGCTTCATCAATTGCATTTTCATTGTAATGAACGCCGAAAGTAAACTTGCCGATCTCACGCATACCGTAAAACTGTTCTTCGGTAAGCGGTGCGGGATTTGGGGCACTATTTGCGTGCGCTTTATAGGCAGTTATGCAAGCGTGCACAGATTCATTGATCAATTCCCGAAAAGTGCGCGGCATATTTTTCAGTAAAAGAGGGTATTGCTTCACTTCTTTAGTGATATTTCCCATGTGTTTTAAGCAAACATAAACCTGTATGCAATTGTTATCTTTCATATGGATCGCTTTCTGCCGAGTTGGCTAAATATTTATACAGCGGTTACGATTTCAAAAGGAAACCGGTGGGTATATTATACTGTATTTCTTTATAGGTGTCAACCCGGTGCACATATGAAAAAATATAAATAGGCATGCAGACGCGTACATATATGAGTTATATACTATATGTTGAACAAATTTCCGTATAAGATCTGTGAGGATAGCTGCTTGCATTTGTTACTGCCGTCCAACATTTTATGAATAAATCAAGTTATTTGGCAGTATTCTTAAGATTTGTGACAAACACAAAAGGCTACCGCATTTTGGGTGCGACAGCCTTTTGGTGAATAATTTTTGAGTACGCAAAAAACGATTTGCGTTATTCTTACTTGAATTTGGGATGCAGTCCGCCAAAGTTCCAAACGGTGCTGCTCCAATTCTTCGAAGTGTAGGTTTTAATGGTTTCAAAGGATGCAGAAATGCCTGCAGTACAGCTTGCTTTGCCGAGGGTTTCATATTGATGCAATGCTTGACCTTCAAAGCGATAGCTGTTTTGGATGGCGGCTGCGCTGCCAAGATAGGCAACAAGACCGCCGTTATGGCTGTAATTTTCGCTTGAACCCTCTGCCTTAACAGCACCCGATGCGTAGCATCCCTTGATGGTGCCGCTCTTGGCATATCCCGAAAGTCCGCCCGCATATACCATATTGGCATGGCAGTTCAGCTCTGTGGTTGCGTAGCAGTTTGTGATATTACCCTCATTGTAACCCACAAGTCCGCCCGCATACACGGTGTTGGAGGAACCAATGGATATCATTCCGTTTGCATAGCAGTTTTCAATGGTACCGCTGTTTGAACCGGTAAGGATACCGGCATATGTGTTTTGCGTGGAACCTGTCAGATTGATATTTCCCTGTACGCCAAGATCTTTCACAGTTCCCGTTATATGTCCGAAAAGTCCCATATACGCTCGGGAATCGCTGATCAGATAGCTGTGGATCATAAGACCGTTTCCGTCGAAAACGCCGGCAAAAGGAGTGCCCTTGGAGCCGATGGTGGGGAAGGTCAGATTGTTAAGGCAGATATTCTTTTCCAGACGGAAATACTTTCCGCTAAAGGATTCTCCGCCGTTTACACGGTTGGCAAGCAGCGCCAGCTGTCCTGCAGTTTTGATCAGATAAGGGCTTGCCTGGGTACCGCTGCCGCCGCCAAATGCTGTGGCTGCCGTGCTGCCGTCCCAAGAAAGATCTGTCTTGCTTTGGTAGGTCTTGGAAACCGTTGCCGAGCAGTTCTGGAATGCGTAATTACCGGTGCTTTCGGTATTGGCAGGCAGAATGATCTTCTTGATAAAGCTACACTGGTTAAATGCCGCCAAGGGTATCTTGGTTTGCGATGTGATGGTTACGTTTTTAATAGATGTGGGGATGTAGTAGCAGTAAGACGTATAATAGTAGTAACCCGAGTAGTCGTAATCCTGCGAAGAATATTGCCATACGGTGCCGGAAATACTGCCGTACTGCG
>SVRY01000003.1:0-44771 GCA_015064585.1 Oscillospiraceae bacterium | reverse complement strand
GTGATGGTTACGTTTTTAATAGATGTGGGGATGTAGTAGCAGTAAGACGTATAATAGTAGTAACCCGAGTAGTCGTAATCCTGCGAAGAATATTGCCATACGGTGCCGGAAATACTGCCGTACTGCGTATTTGAATACTCATTATTTTCATAATACGTACGATCACTGGAAGAGCTGCCATATTTACCGGTATTGGTATATCCGAAAATATAGCCGAATACACCGTGTCTAGGTAGATCGGGCGACATACTCATACCCACAAAAGGAAGGGTAATATCGGTAACGGCGTTACAGCCCTTGAATGCTCCCTTGCCGATCTTGGTTACCGAGCTTGGAACAATGATCTTTGTCATGGAGGAAAGATCCTCAAAGGCGAAGTCACCGATGGAGGTTACGGTGGAGGGAATACTGAGCGTGCCTGCGGGATTACTGTTAAGTACGGTGAGATTACTGCATCCCGATAAAGCATAGCTGCCAATGGAGGTAATACTGCCGGATACCACCTTTGTGATCTCGGTGCAATTTTTAAATGCATAATCCGAAATAACGGTAAGGCTTGTTGGCAGATTGATAAGACCGTCGGTACTACTGTTCATTCTCTTAAGTGCGGTACAGCCGCTAAAGGCATAATAGCCGATTGTAGAAACGCCGTTTGGCAGCGTGATGGTTTGCAGATTGATACAGTCCGCAAAGGCATACTGCCGGATTTCGGTCACGGTTGACGGAATCTGCATAGAAGTAATACCCGTGCAGTTTTGGAATGCATAGGCACCGATGGAGGTAGCACCGCCGGGCAGTGTAACCTTCTTGATGAAGCTACAATTGTTAAACGCGGCAACCGGAATCTCCTTTTGTACCGTGATGGTTACGTTTTTAATAGATGTGGGGATGTAGTAGCAGTAAGACGTATAATAGTAGTAACCCGAGTAGTCGTAATCCTGCGAAGAATATTGCCATACGGTGCCGGAAATACTGCCGTACTGCGTATTTGAATACTCATTATTTTCATAATATGTACGATCACTGGAAGAGCTGCCATATTTACCGGTATTGGTATATCCGAAAATATAACCGAATACACCGTGTCTAGGTAGATCGGGCGACATACTCATGCCCACAAAAGGAAGGGTAATATCGGTAACGGCGTTACAGCCCTTGAATGCACCTTCTCCGATTTTGGTTACCGTTTCGGGAACAATGACCTTTGTAATGGCAGTATTATCGGCAAAGGCAGAGTCGGAAATGACGGTAACGGGAACGCCGCCGATGTAAGCGGGGATACACAATGCAGTACCGCTGCCCTTAAATGCGCTGACGGTAATACTGTCGGTGCCGCTGTACGTGAAATCGGAGGGCTTGTTTTCCTCCTTCCAGTAAGCATACAGCGTTGTATTGGCGGTGAGCGTTTGGGGCGCGCTGTAGAGCTTTGTCAGTGCCTTGTCGGTGAACCAACCGCCGAAGGTGTAGCCGCTTCGTTTGGGGGTGGAAAGCACAAGATTCTCTTGATACTTGAATGCACGTACACCAAGCTCTTCTCCGCCGTTGGTAACATAGGTCATGTTATAGGTCACTCGGTTATAATAATAGTTTACAACAAGCGAGCCGTCCGGCTTGATGGTGACGGTTTGGGCTGCGGGAGAAATAAAGTTGGGATAGGAATTCACCGCAGGAGTGATGCTGCCATCGGCAGTACCTTTTAAGTTTTGCGTGGAATTCTTGGTGTAATTATTATCATTTGCGTTTTGCAGATAATGATTTACCGTGTAGGGAATATCGGTTTTGGGGCTCCATTTGGCAACAAGCGTAGTGTCGCCGGCAGTTGACCATATACCGCCGTTGTACTGTAGCGTGCCTGAGTACCAACCCACAAACGTGTAGCCCGTTCGGGAAGGAGTAGGTACACTGTAGGAAGAATCATAAGTCACGTTTTGCGTTACGGAAGAAACATTGCCGCCGTTTGCGTCATAGGTAACCGTGTAGCGTGCAGGACTCCATTTTCCCTTTAATACCGTATTGCCTGCAATACTCCAATTTCCCGATTCGATCTTTTGCGCTCCGTTATACCATCCCTCAAAAACATAGCCTGTGCGCTTCGGGATAGGCAGCTCATAAAATTCGCCGAATACCACAGATGTCGAAACATCCGACGCGGTATCATATTTCAAAACTGTGCCCGCAGTGGCAGTAGAGGTATATGTAATCGCACTGATGGCATAGAGATTGTAAATATATGCACAATCGTCTCCGGAACTGGTTGAGCCATCCTTTTGGTAGGTGAAGGTAACATAATCGCCCTTCTGCATTGCTATGGAATAAGAAGTATAGGAAGTAGATCCCGATACGGTTTGAAGGACAGACCCGTTTTTGGCAATGATCAATTTGTCATAATTCGTTTCAGAAGAAGTTTTATACTGAAAGTACAAGGTGACAGAACACGGCGCTGTAATCTTATATACAGAGGTGGAATTGTGATTCTTATTGGTGGAAACCAAATTAGAGGATGATATCGACCAAGGATAAGTAGTATCGTTGATCTCAACAAACTGTCCCCATCCGGCATACAGCGTCAAATCTTCACTGATTGTTGTGTTGAACGTATATTCTGTTGTACACTTAGCATCGGTATACCATCCGGTAAACCAATAGTTATCCCTTATAGGATTCGTAGGAGGATTCAGCGTTTCACCGGGTCTGAGGGTAACAATTAGCGGGTGTGAGGTGCTGTAATTATAATCAAATGTCACATTTACTTGTTGTTTGACGTCCTCATAGGTCACGGTATAGCTGTTTGCCGTCCATTTTGCCGTTAGTGTGATGTGGGAAGCATCGCTCCAAATACCGTTTGTATACTTGCTGTTGCCGTTATACCAACCCGCAAAGGTATAGCCGTTTCTTGTGGGTACGGGCAGAGAAAAGGCTGCATCAAACGTAACGGTCTTAGAGGAAGGAGATACTTGCCCCCCGTTTGCATTGAGGGTCAGTGTATAGGAATTGGCTTTCCAATTTGCTGTAAAAGTTTGATTGCCAACCGTGCCGAGGTCAATGGTAACCTTCAAAACAGGCTCGGTCTGTGTGCCGAAAGTCCAGCCGGTAAAGGTGTAACCCCGTTTAGTGGGGGCTGCCAGCGTGATCTTATCATATACCGTATAGGTAAGCGGATTTATGGCATCATTGGTACCGCCGTTTAGCTGATAGGTGATAGTATATTCTGTGATATCCCATCTTGCGGTAAGGGAAATATCAAAGGTGTTTTTATAAACGCCGTCTGTGACTTTTTTGTTATTATCAAACCATCCCGAGAAAGTATGGCCTTTCCATACGGGAATCGGCAGAGTATATGCCTTGTCGTATGTTACGGTCATGGTCGGCTCGGAAAGGGTACCGCTTGTGGGATCCAAATGAACGGTATAGGAATTCGCTTTCCAAATTGCCTTGTAGCTTCGGTCGCCGACACTTCCTTTTTCCACAGTGACCGACAGGGAAGGCTCATTTAGATCTGTTCCCGACCAACCGAGGAAGGTATAGCCCACACGTTTGGGATTGGAAAGCGTAAAGCCCTCGTCATTGATTCCGTATTCGGCGGGATTTGTGTCCGAGAGCGTTCCGCCGTCAAGATCATATTCGATTACATATTCTTTTTCGCTCCAAACGGCGTTTAAAGAAAGGAAGAAGGTTTCGCCTGCTTTATAGTCGAATTCCGAAAGAGACCACTTTACAAAGCGGTAGCCCATTTTGGTAGGCTGGAGCAAACCGTCGAAATCATCGGCAGATTTGTATGCGTATTCGGTTGCCGCTAACGTTTCTTTGGCAGCAAGGGGCATGATTTTTGGCTCGGTCGATGTACTCAATGGAACAACACCTGCGGTATTTTCGGCAGAAAGATATGTTTTTCCGGAGAGGTCGCCGCCCTTCGCACCGTAAGTGATGTTGACCGGCACACCCGATGCCAGCATATTCTCAATGGCAACTTCATAGTTTCCGTTTTGGATACTGCTGATTGCATGAATGACTGTAAGACGCTGTTCGCTGTCGAAAAAGCCTTCCAGTTCCTCATAGATCAGTTGTGCGTCGTCGTATTTTTTATCGTTGAGTAAACCGTCTGCTTTACGGTAGTGAATAAACGGAATGATAAAACTGAACAGCAGTACTGCCAGAAGAACCAACGCCACAATACTGGGTATGCCGATAATAGCGGCTTTTTTGGCGGTTTTCTTGGCTTTTTCCATGCGAATGCGCGCAAGTTCTGCTTTCCTTTCACGTTCCAAGCGCTCTTGTTCCGCCGCGATCCGTGCAGCCTCTTCTTCTTCGCGTTTGTTGATATACCATTGTTCAAGCAAATCTTTCAGTACAGAGATCTGTCTTGCACTGTCGTGGTAATCAAAGATCGTGCGCAGCTCCTCAATGCTTTTCTTGATATCGCCATCGCTTGCCTGAGGATGCTTGGCACGGCGGAGTGCCTGCGTATAGATGGCTTCTTTGCGGTTCTGTTCCTTTTTGGCAAGGCATTCCTCGATCTTTGCCTTGGAGTCCTTGTATTCGGGAATCAAACCGAATTGTTCAATTGCTTTATCAAATTGATTTTCACTTAAATACTGACACGCGCGGGAATAGGCGCTTGTCAATCGGTGGCTTTCTTTCAGTCCGATACATTCCTTAGCTTTTTGCGCAGCATCTTTATACGAAGCGATCGATTGGAATTGTCTGATCGCTTCATCAAAGCGGTTTTCCTGCATATGAGCCAATGCCTTGTTGTATGTATCTTCGGTACGCCTGCTTTCGATCTTCTGAACAATGGTATTATTATATCCCTTGATCGTTTCCAGATTTTCGGCAGAGGCAAAACGAATTGCTTTTTGATAGTTTGGCGATGCGGCGATGGGATAACCGTAATTTGCAAGATCGGCAACACTCTTCAAGCGAAGTTCAATTAATAGCTTGGCAATATAAGCCTCAGCGCATTCGGGATTGATATCCAGTACCTTTTCGGCATATTCATCTGCACTTTCAAAATTTCCGTCTTCCAAAAACAGATAAGCGCGGCGAAGCAAGGGAGCGGTATCGTGATTGTCTTGATTGATAATAATTGTCTCGGAAATGTGCGAAGGAGCTTTATTCTTTTCCAGTATCTTATTGATACCGTGGATCAGATCCTGCATAAAGCCCAATTTCGACATATCCTGCGCCTGCAAATGAGCAAATTCTTTGGGAAGATTATAGGGATCCATATCCCGATAGGCAGGGATCAAAACCTTCTTTTCGCCGTTCTTGATCAGCGCAAGGAAACGGCTCCATTCATTTTTCACCCAAACAGCTTCAAAGTTCTCTGGTCTTGTGCCGATCACCACCATTACCTTTGCGGATTGCAGTGCCGCAAAAATGTAAGGCTCGTAGGCAGTACCTATTTTGTCCTCCAGCGATATGCGTGCATAAAAGACCTTCAGTCCTTCACCGGTCAACTGATGGTACAAATCGTTTGCTATAACACTGTCGTGTGTGCGTTTACCGCGTTCATCGCTTTCCTTGTAACAGATGAACACATCATACGGATCTTCTTTTCCCGAGATCTCAAGGATACCTTTTTGAATCTGGTTGATCGCCCTTGCTTCATCCTTGTAGATGGACTGCTGATAAGCGCTGGCGCACTTTAGCGCCATTTTATAGTTGTTGTCATCAAATACCGAAGTAAACTGCGCTCTGTGAACGGTGGGAATACGCTTATGCGAACGGGGATCCTCCACATATTCAATGCCGTAACGGCAGAGCACCAGCGACCAATACGCCTCGGCATCGGTGACGTCCTCATTTAGTAATTGTTCATAGAGTGCGCTTGCTTTGTCAAATTCATTGTTTCTGCGGTAATTGTTCGCTCTTTCATACAAATGCGAACGTTTTTCATTGCCAAGCTTGGGAAGCGTCTGCTTGGAGCCGCAATATTCGCATTGTGCGATGGTAGAGTCGCCCAGAATTTCCAGTGTGCCGCCGCACATCTTGCACCGATAAATTGTCATTTGCTTTCTCCACTGTAGTTTTATATGAAGGTAGTTTGTCTGTATTTCATAGTAAAATGAGTAAAAAGGAAAACTTCGATAGTATAATTGCATATTCAACAACAGTATACCACTAAATTATATATAAGTCAATATTTTAAATTTTAAATAAAAAATATTTGAGACATATATGAAACTAAAATTTAGCCATCTTTCCTAATCTATAAAAGTTTTAAAAACAGAATGCTTGATACATCTTGACAAGTTTCTGTAATTGAATTAGAATAACTGTAATAATGAAAGGGGTATTCAAATGAAGATCAGTGAACTGTTAAATAAAGATACATTATCCTTGTCGTTTGAGGTGTTTCCTCCTAAGACAGAAACATCCTTTGAAAGCGTAAAAACGGCAACCGAAGAGATTGCGAAACTGCATCCCTTTTTTATGAGCGTCACCTACGGGGCAGGCGGAGGGACAAGCCGGTATACCCTTGAAATTGCCAAAAATATCAAAGAACTATACGGTGTACCCACACTGGCGCACTTGACCTGCGTCTCCTCCACAAAGAAAACAGTGCGGGAGCGTATTGCAGATATAAAAGCCGCAGGTATTCAGAATATTATGGCTCTGCGGGGCGATATTCCCCCCGCGCTTGAAAATGCCGATCGCAGCACATGGGATTACCGTCATGCAGTGGAGCTTGTCAGAGAACTGAAAGAAGCCGATCCCGATTTCTGCATCGGCGGAGCGTGTTATCCCGAAGTTCATCCCGAAAGCGAGAATCAGCGCACAGATATTTATTATCTGAAAGAGAAGGTGGATGCCGGATGCGATTTCTTGACCACGCAGATGTTTTTTGATAATAACCTGCTTTATAATTTTCTGTATAAGATCCGTGAGGCGGGTATTACCGTTCCGATCATTCCGGGAGTTATGCCCATCACCAATGCAAATCAAGTGGAAAGAGCTATCAAACTGTCGGGCTCCTTTATGCCGCGGCGTTTTATGAGCCTTGTTGACAAATTCGGCAATGATCCTGCTGCCATGAAGCAGGCGGGTATTGCTTATGCCACCGACCAGATCATCGATCTGTACGCCAACGGTATTACCAATGTACATGTGT
This sequence comes from Oscillospiraceae bacterium, assembly GCA_015064585.1. Taxonomy (GTDB): domain Bacteria; phylum Bacillota; class Clostridia; order Oscillospirales; family CAG-272; genus SIG655. The sequence continues at coordinate 37,660 of SVRY01000003.1, read as the reverse complement.
ATTCCATGAATAAACCCGATGTTGCCGAAAAAATACAGCGCAACCTTTCGGATATTCTAGGAAAGTAAAAATAAAAATATGATGGAGATTGCTATGAATGTGACAAAAGATATTTTATATGTGGGTGTAAATGACCATGAAATAGATCTGTTCGAAGGTCAATACATCGTTCCAAACGGCATGGCATATAATTCTTATCTGATCATGGACAGTAAGATTGCTGTTATGGATGCTGTGGACGGCGCATTTACGGCGCAGTGGCTGTCCAATCTGAAGAGCGTACTTGGAGGCAGAATTCCCGATTATTTGGTGGTACAGCATATGGAGCCCGATCATTCCGCAGGTATTGTTGATTTTGTAAACACCTATCCCGATGCGAAGATTGTTTCTTCCGCCAAGGCATTTAATATGATGAAAAACTTCTTTGGAACCGATTTTCCTGAAAAACAGATTGTTGTATCAGAAGGTTCTACGCTGGATCTCGGAGTGCATCATTTGACATTCGTTACAGCCCCAATGGTGCATTGGCCGGAGGTGATTGTGACCTATGATAGCACCGATAAAGTGCTGTTTTCCGCAGATGCTTTTGGAAAATTCGGTGCACTGGATACCGAAGAGGACTGGGCGTGCGAAGCAAGACGGTATTATATCGGAATTGTCGGAAAGTATGGAGCGCAGGTGCAGACTCTTTTGAAAAAGGCAAAGGGACTGGATATCACGACTGTTTGTCCCCTGCACGGTCCCGTGCTGACCGAGAATCTGGACTATTATATGAATTTATATAATTTATGGTCAAGCTATACTCCCGAAGAAGAGGGAGTAGTGATTGCCTATACTTCTGTTTACGGTAATACGAAAAAAGCAGTCTTCGAACTTGCCAAGCTTCTGGAAGAGAAGGGATGCCCCAAGGTGGTTGTAAATGATCTTGCCCGCTGTGATATGGCAGAGGCGGTGGAAGACGCATTCCGATATTCCAAGATCGTTTTAGCAACTACCACGTATAATGGTGAGATATTCCCGTTTATGCGTGAATTTATCCATCATTTAACAGAGCGCAATTTCTCCAACCGTACAGTAGCTTTGATCGAAAACGGAAGCTGGGCGCCTATGGCGAACAAAATTATGCGCACAATGCTTGAAAAGAGCAAGAATCTGACCTTTACCGATACATCGGTCAAGATTATGTCCGGTTTAAATGACGAAAGCAGGTCTGCGTTGGTGTGTCTTGCAAATGAACTTTGGGAAGAAGGTAAATAAGACTCGTATTTTGCTGACAATCGATATTTACGCGGGTTTTCGGCGATAAAAAACTATATTTTAGGATAGGGATAAAAGCCTATCCTAATTTTTTGTTTATAACGTGTTATGGTACAATTTCGCACAGGATTTATTTTTAGAATGGAATATTGCTAAATCTGAATTTACATCCATCATAAACTTACAAAAAACTTTACAGATAACTTGACAGATGTAAAATCGTGTGTTATAATGCTTCCATTCAAATTTTTCGTTACAAAGAGGTTAAAGATGAAAGAAGAAACGAAAAGTAAAATATTTAAATTGAAGGAGCAAAAGAATGCGGTGATTCTCGCGCATTATTATACACCCTCAGAAATACAGGAAGTAGCCGACTATGTTGGCGATTCTTTCTATCTTGCTAAGATTGCCAAAAAAAGCAGTGCAGATATGATTGTATTTTGCGGTGTGTTTTTTATGGGTGAAAGTGCCAAAATACTCAATCCCGATAAAAAAGTACTCATGCCCGATCTTACGGCTGATTGCCCGATGGCGCATATGGTTGAAAATGGAAAGATTGAAAAAATGCGAAAAGCCTATGAGGATCTTGCTGTCGTATGCTATATTAACTCCTCAGCAGAACTAAAATGTCAAAGCGATGTGTGTGTTACTTCTTCCAATGCAATTAATATTGTCAAAGCTTTGCCAAATAAAAATATATTTTTTATCCCGGACAAAAACCTTGGAAGATATGTTGCTGCACAAGTTCCTGAAAAGAACATTATCCTTAATGACGGTTGTTGTCCTGTTCATGCGGCAATTACCGAGCAAGCGCTGAAAAATGAAATAGAGTGTCATCCCAAGGCATTGGTTCTCTCACATCCCGAATGTGAAAAGGAGATATTGGCACTGTCCGATTTTGTGGGAAGCACTGCTGAGATCATTGCGTATGTAAGGCAAAGTGAATGCGACGAATTTATTATTTGTACCGAGGAAGGTGTTTTGTTTAAGCTGATATGCGAAAATCCGAGCAAAAAGTTTTATTTTCCCAAAACAAAACCTTGCTGTACCGATATGAAGTTGAATACACTGGAAAAGCTTCTTGACATACTGGAAACCGAAAAAAATGCAATTGAAATTGATGAATCTGTACGCCAAAAGGCAATAAAACCTCTTGACAGAATGCTGGATACGGTAATATAATTATGATGAAAACGGATATTTTGATTGTTGGTTGCGGCGTCGCCGGTCTTTACTGTGCGCTGAATTTGCCAAAAGATAAGAGTATTGTAATTATAACCAAGAGCGATGCCTGCAAAAGCGATTCTTTTTTGGCCCAGGGTGGTATTTGCGTGTTACGCGATGAAAACGATTATGCTTCCTTTTATGAGGATACTATGAAAGCGGGTCATTATGAAAACAATCCCGAGGCGGTTGATATTATGATACAAGATTCCCGCAAAGTAATTTCCGAACTGGAAGCATACGGTGTTCGATTTGAGAAGAACGGTGAGGATTTCAATTACACAAGGGAAGGTGCGCACTCTAAGCCTCGTATCCTCTTTCACGAGGATGAAACAGGCAAGGAAATTACTTCTCATCTATTGGAAACTGTACGTATGCGTGATAATATCATGCTGATTGAAAATTATACAATGGTTGATTTGATTTGCAAGGATAACGAGTGCTACGGTATTATCGGACACGATACTGAAGGAAAATATTCCGCTATCCGTGCCGATTATACGGTACTTGCAACGGGCGGCATCGGCGGGCTTTTTAAACACTCCACCAATTACCGCCATTTAACCGGGGATGCTTTGGCTCTGGCTTTGAAATACGGAATCAAACTGCAACATATTGATTATATTCAGATTCACCCCACATCACTGTATACAAAAAAGCAAGGCAGGAAATTTCTGATCTCAGAATCTGTGCGCGGAGAAGGTGCGATTCTTTTAAATTCCAAGAGGGAACGTTTTGTCAATGAATTGCTGCCGCGGGATGTGGTGGCAAATGCTATCTACAATGAAATGAAAAAAGAGGAAAGCGAATATGTCATGCTTTCGTTTGCTCCGATTCCAAAAGATGAGATCAAAAATCACTTTCCGCATATCTTTCAGCATTGTTTGGACGAAGGTTATGATGTGACAAAAGAGCCTATTCCCGTTGTGCCCTCACAGCATTACTTTATGGGAGGGATTGATGTTGACAGATACAGCAAGACTTCGATGGATCGACTGTATGCGGCAGGAGAAACCGCATGTAATGGGGTTCATGGAAGAAACCGTTTGGCAAGCAATTCATTGCTTGAAAGTCTTGTTTTTGCTAAAAGAGCGGCAAAGCACATCATTGCGGGATATACAAAGTCAACATATTGCGATGCTATTGTTGTGGATGAAAGCAGATATATAAATTACGAAAAAGAATATGCAAATGCCGTTCTTGCGGCGATAGAAAAGGAGAGGCAGAACCATGAATAATATTACCATGAAAATGAACGCTGATGAATTGATACTTTGCGCGCTCAGAGAGGATATAACAAGCGAAGATATAACAACCAATTCTGTTATGCGAGATTACAAAGCGGGAGAAGTTGAACTGATCTGTAAGCAAGACGGTGTAATTGCCGGTCTTGATATCTTTAAAAGAGTGTTTCAACTTTTGGACGAAAAGACAGAGGTAATCTTCAACTGTAAAGATGGAGATACAGTCAAGAACGGCGAAAAGATCGGTATTATCCGCGGTGACATCCGCGTGCTTCTTTCGGGAGAGCGAACTGCACTCAACTTTTTGCAAAGGATGAGCGGTATTGCAACTTATACCCGTACAATAGCAGATCTTTTAAAAGGTACAAAGACCAAATTACTTGATACCAGAAAGACAACACCCAATATGCGTGTGTTTGAGAAGTACGCTGTAAAAGTCGGCGGCGGTTGTAACCATCGCTACAATTTGAGTGACGGTATACTTCTCAAGGATAACCATATCGGTGCGGCAGGCGGGGTAAAGGAAGCGGTTGCAATGGCAAAGGAATATGCTCCTTTTGTTCGCAAAATTGAAATTGAAGTTGAAAACTTGGATATGCTGAGGGAAGCTCTTGAAGCAGGCGCAGATATTATTATGCTTGACAATATGAGTGTTGAGGATATGAAGCAGGCGGTCAAACTGTGTGAGGGAAGGGCGGAAACAGAATGCAGCGGTAATGTGACCAAAGAGAATGTGGCACGGCTTGTAGATATTGGTGTTGACTACATTTCAAGCGGCGCTTTGACGCATTCCTCCCCCATTCTCGATCTTTCCCTTAAAAATCTTCACGCAATATAAAAGAGTAAGTAAAGGAGCAAATAAATGAAGGTAGCCGAAAGAAGAAAAGCGATCGTAACACTCCTGATGGCGCAAAAGGAAGCAATATCGGGAAGTGCTATAGCAGAAAATTTTAGCATTTCCAGACAGATTATAGTGCAAGATATTGCTGTGCTGAAAGGCTTGGGCTATGAGATCCTTTCAACTCATAACGGATACATTTTGCAGAAATCGCCTCTGGTTGAAAGAGTGTTTAAGGTAAGACACACCACAGATCAAACAGAAGATGAATTGACTTGTATTGTAGATCTTGGCGGCACTGTAGTTGATGTATTTGTATGGCACAAAGTTTACGGAAAAATAACTGTGCCTTTGAATATTTTTACAAGACATCACATAAAGAATTTTATTGAAGGAGTCAGAACAGGAAAGTCAACCGAGCTTATGAATATTACAGGCGGCTACCATTATCATACGGTTCGAGCGGACTCAGAGGATGTTTTAAACGATATCGGTGCTGCACTTGCACAAAGAAACTATATTGCTCCCATTATTTAAATAGATTGACTCAGGATAGGTGTTAAAGCCTATCCTGTTTTGGTATGAAAATACTTATTGATGATGTAAAAGTATGTTGACAATTGGAAAATGGTGTGTTACAATGACGAAAATAAGCTTTAAAAGAATATTTTAACTGTCTGTATCCGTCGAATTAATTATTTTGCCCAATGGCGGTAATACAGATTGCTTTGTGTATTTGGTGAAGGGAAGATGTTAGATGGATATGGTACTTTTAACCGCTCTTGGTGTGGGCGGTGCGACGGTCATTGGCGCAATTATCGGCTTTTTGTTTAAAAGCTTGTCCCATAGGTTCTCAGATATCGTTCTTTCGTTTGCAGCAGGCGTTATGCTTTCGGCAGCTGTATTGGGACTGATTCTGCCTTCGGTTGAATATGGCGGAAAATATGGGCTGATTGTCACTGTGATCGGTATTTTTGCGGGTGCTGTCTGTTTGAATCTGATCGATAAAGTGGTACCTCATTTGCACAAGCTGGCAGGGGCTGATATTGAAGCGCACCGCAATGCCAATTTGAACAAGGTATTGCTGTTTGTTACTGCCATTGCCATTCATAACCTGCCCGAAGGCATTGCGGCAGGGGTGGGTTTCGGCGCGGGCGATACCGCAGGAGCACTGATCATTGCGGGTGGTATTGCACTTCAAAATATTCCCGAAGGAATGGTTATTATTGGTCCCATGCTGGCGGCAGGGGTCAAACCGAGCAAAACCTTTTTACTTGCCATGTTGACCGGCATTGTGGAGGTTGTGGGAACGCTGGTCGGATATTTTGCGGTCAGTATTGCCTCAGCCATCCTTCCGTTTGCGCTTGCCTTTGCGGGCGGCACCATGCTATATGTTATCAGTGATGAAATGATCCCTGAAACCCATGCTCACGGAAGTGAACGGGGGGCGACTTATGCATTATTGCTAGGTTTTAGTGTCATGCTGGTCAGCGATGTTCTGCTGGGATAAATAGAATTAGATAGATAAAGAATTGTAGATGAACAAGTTAAGTTTAACGCCTCGGCAACGTATTGATTGGATCGATATTGCAAAATCCATATTGTTTTTAAACAACGCCTATTTAAACATTCGTTTTTTACCGTCAGTATTCTGTTGATGCACAAATTCCCCATTTTGGTATTTCAAATCTTGCTCCCGTTTGTTACGCTGAACATCTGTATATCGACAGCTGCCGGAATCTGTGCAACCGTAATTTCGGTAGTAATGTGTCTGATTGCTCAGTTTGTTATTCTGCGGATTTGTCTATTTGAGATCGGTAAGCGAAAGAGAATAACCTCCACGCAAAAATAGTATAATATCTATGTGATTTTACTTGTGTTTTCAAATACGCGCAAACAAAAATGTTTTCTTGAATTTGTAATAACCCCTTGCAATTTCCTAAAAAAACTAGTATAATAACTATGTTATCGCTATAATAGTTTTATGGCGAAGGAATGTATAAAAAGGAGGTGTTTTGGAATGAAGAAAATCATTTGTAAGGTTGAGTATGATACCGAGACTGCTGAACTGATCAAGAAAAACACATTCGGTGAATTTGGCGATCCCGCAGGTTATGAGGAGACCCTTTATAAGACTGTTGACGGCAAGTTTTTCCTGTATGTAAACGGCGGCGAAGATTCGATTTATCCCACCGAAAACATTAAGAGAATGTCTGCTGCTAAGGCGGAAGAGTGGCTTGCGTCTGTAACCGCGTAAGTAGAATCCAAAACTAAAATCCGAGATGATATTATCTCGGCTTTTTGTTTGCTTTTTTGCAAATTCCTATTGCAATTTTCTTTTTTTTGTGATAGGATAAATCCAATATTGAAAGCTAAGAAGGAAAGAGTAGAGTGGTTTAACCGTACAGAGAACGTTCGGTGGGTGAAAGAACGAGGGGGCGCCATTTCGAATACATTCCGGAGCTGCTTTTCTGAAACGGCAGTAGGAAAAGACGGGGGCGCCCGATACAGCGCAGCGTCTTTGACGCACTAAGGGATTTACCGCGAGGTATATCCAAAACTGAGGTGGTACCGCGAAACCTGTTCGTCCTCTGTTCCGTATGGGACAGGGGATTTTTTAATATGATGGAGGAAACTATGCAAATTTATGAAGAACTGGTAGCCAGAGGCTTGATTGCCCAGGTTACAAACGAAGATGAGATCAGAGATATGATCAATAATGGTAAAGCAACCTTTTATATTGGTTTTGACCCCACTGCTGATTCTTTGCATGTAGGTCATTTTATGGCTTTGTGCTTGATGAAGAGATTACAAATGGCAGGCAACAAACCCATTGCTCTGATTGGCGGCGGTACTGCCATGATCGGCGACCCATCGGGCAGAACCGATATGCGTTCCATGATGACCAGAGAAACTATTGAACACAACTGCGCCTGCTTTAAAAAACAAATGGAACGTTTTATCGAATTTGGCGAAGATAAGGCGCAGATGGTAAACAATGCCGATTGGCTGCTGGATCTGAACTATGTAGATGTTTTGCGCGAAGTGGGTGCTTGTTTCTCGGTAAATAATATGTTGCGCGCCGAATGCTATAAACAGCGCATGGAAAAGGGACTGTCTTTCCTGGAATTCAACTATATGATCATGCAGTCCTATGACTTTTACTATCTGTATCAGAAGTACGGATGCAATATGCAGTTTGGCGGCAACGACCAGTGGAGCAATATGCTGGGCGGTACCGAACTGATCCGCAGAAAACTGGGCAAAGACGCCCACGCAATGACCATTACTTTGCTTCTCAATTCCGAAGGCAAAAAGATGGGCAAGACTGCCAAGGGAGCAGTGTGGCTGGATCCCAATAAGACTTCCCCCTTTGATTTTTATCAGTACTGGCGAAATGTTGAGGATGCCGATGTGCTCAAGTGCATCCGTATGCTGACCTTCCTTCCCCTTGAACAAATTGATGAGATGGATTCCTGGAAGGATGCACAGCTGAATGTTGCAAAAGAGATTTTGGCCTATGAGCTGACGAAGCTTGTACACGGTGAGGAAGAGGCGAACAAAGCAAAGGATGCCGCAAAGGCTCTCTTTGTGGGCGGCGGAGATGATGCCAACATGCCTACTACTGAACTGATTGCAGCACAGGTACCCGCAGAAGGTATGACTGTTGTGGATTTGATGATGGCTTGCAAACTGGCTCCCAGTAAGGGCGAAGCGAGAAGACTGATTCAGCAGGGCGGTGTTTCATTGGATGGCGAAAAGGTGGAAAATCCCATGATGCTTGTAACTTTCGAAAAGCTCACCGAGGGAGTGCGTATAAAAAAAGGCAAGAAGATCTTTCACAAGGCTGTTATTAAATGAATTTTAAACCCATATAAGGGAGATGAACCTACTTGAAGAAAATTAAAATTGCCATTGTTGGTTACGGAAATTTGGGCAAGGGCGTGGAAAATGCGATTTTGCATACCCCCGATATGGAGCTGGCGGCTGTATTTACCCGCAGAGACCCAATGTCTGTAAAGACTCGTACCGGTGTTGCCGTATACAGTATGGATGCAATTGAATCCATGAAAAAAGATATTGACGTGGTCATTCTATGCGGTGGATCCGCCAATGATCTGCCATGGCAAACGCCCATGATGGCGAAGCATTTTTGTGTGATCGACAGTTTCGACACCCACGCCAAGATTCCCGAGCATTTTGCTGCGGTTGATGCATCGTGCCGCGAAAACGGAACTCTCGGGATTATTTCCATCGGTTGGGATCCCGGTCTATTTTCGCTGAACCGTCTGCTCGGTCAGGCAATTTTGCCTGACGGCAAAGACTATACTTTTTGGGGCAAAGGGGTCAGTCAAGGTCATTCGGATGCTATTCGCCGTATTACGGGGGTAAAGGACGCCAGACAGTATACCATTCCTGTCCCAGAGGCATTGGAAGCGGTACGCGGCGGTGAAACCCCGGATCTCTCCACCCGTGAAAAGCATACCAGAGAGTGTTTTGTAGTGGCAGAGGAAGGTGCAGATCTTGCGTTGATTGAAAAGACTATCAAAGAAATGCCCAACTACTTTGCCGACTACGATACTACTGTTCATTTTATCAGCGAAGAAGAATTGAGAAGGGATCATGCGGGTATTCCCCATGGCGGTATGGTGTTCCGTTCCGGAAGAACCGGGGCGAACGGGGAAAACAGTCATATTATTGAGTATCGTTTGCAGCTTGACTCCAATCCCGAGTTTACTTCCAGTGTTTTGGTGGCGTATGCCAGAGCAGCATACCGTTTGTATAATGAGGGACAGATTGGTTGTAAAACAATCTTTGATATTGCCCCGGTATATCTCCATCCCGAATCTGCAGATGAATTGCGTAAAAAATTATTATAAAACAAAAATCGGTGTGTCAATCAACACACCGATTTTTGCTGTATTCAATAATATCTACAACCTCATTTTCAGAAGTGGTAAATGCGCGAGGAAGTGTCTGTACATATGTCATACCGCATTTTTCGGCAACTCTTCCCGAGGCAGGGTTTTTATCGGCAAAAGAAATAATAATTTTTTCAGCGCCAATTTTGTGGAAAAGATAGTCCATGACTGCCTTGGCTGCTTCTGTGGCAAAACCTTGGTTCCAGTAGTCACTTCCAAAGCAATAGCCGATCTCGGCGGCGGCAGTATCTTCATATAAACGATAAACTGTGATATTTCCGATGATTTTGCCTTTATATTCAATACCCCAATTGTAAAAAGCGGGTCGTTCATAGGCTTTTTCCCAGCTGGATAACATATTTTCGGTTTGTGCGATATCTTCGTGGTATGGCCAAGCAGTGTACTTTAAAACCTGCTTATCATTGACAAGCTGATAAAAAAAATCCGAGGCATCCGCTATGGTCAGCTGGCGCAGACAAAGTCTTGGGGTTTTGATATTACAGGTACCTTTATGGGTAAACATAGTCAATCATTCCTTTCCATGTTTGGTGAAGTATTCGGGAAAATCTCAGCTAGTTTTTCGTATGGGACAGAGACGAGGATAGGATCGCGGTCAGGGGAATTCAGTTTTAAACGCTTATTCAAAACGGCAATCAAGTTTTCATTTTCAAAATAGAAGGAAAACTCATTATTTTCATATGGACTGCAAACAACCTCTTTGAGCCAATCGTGAATGATTTGATCGTAGTGGGCGATGTTTTGAATGGAGCTGTCAATGATTTTAGCAAAAGTTTCTTTCTTTGTACAGTGGGTGGAGAGTTGTATGTAGTCTCCCGTATCGCAAAGAAAGTTCCAACCGTAGGTTTCTCGCGCAAAGGTAATGCCTTCGCTGATGTCAACTGTCACTACGATTGAATAGAATCCGCAACCTTTTTTCAGTTCAAACCGATAATTGCGCATGGTATCCGGAGTATCTTCTATTGCCAATTGCTCAATAATGGGCAGTATCTTGCTGTCCACCAGCTCACGCAGTTTTAGATTGATGCGATCTGCAATCTCAGGAGAATCCTCCAAGTATATACTTGGATATCCGTAGGAAACATGGCCTCCCGAATTAAAATGCATGTTCTTTTTTTCAAGGATTAGTTTAATTTTTTCGTCATTATTATCCGATGGATAATTGGGTGTTGCGAGTTCGCTGTCAGGGGAAGCATTGGGTGGATTGTCATTTGGCTTTTCTGTTATGGGATTATTGGTTGGATTTTCTGGGGGAGAAAAAACTGTGATGACAAGTGCTGCTGACAGAATCGCCAATAGAAGGAGAATGATTACAATGGGACTGAGCCCATTTTTGTTTGATTTGGAATTCACGGCATACTCCTTTAGAGAAGTGGTTCAAAAGTACGGATCAGAGCGAGGTAAATGCGGGTAAATAAACTGCATTTTGGGATTTTTTTGTAGGTGATTTCTTTGGAATCTTGAAAAGTTTGCATGAAGTCCGCCTTGGCTTGTGCAGCGCTATTACGCCCGAATACCACCCCGCCGCATTCAAAATGAAGATATAAACTGCGGTAGTCCAAATTGACGCTTCCGCAGATGGTCAAAGCATCATCACACACAAGGTTTTTGCTATGTACAAATCCGGGGGTGTATTCATATATTTTTACGTTTGATTCGATGAGTGTTCTGTATTTTGAGCGTGTGACCACGTGCACCAAGGGTTTGTCGGAGATACGTGGAGTGATCAATCGAACATCTACGCCGCTTTCAGCGGCTATTTTTAAGGCATGAATAATGTCTTCTCCCGGGATGAGGTAGGGGGTCATAATGTAGAGATACTTCCGGGCGTTTGTAATAATCTGCAGATAAATATTTTTTCCAATATCTTTTTCGTCTAAAGGGGAATCCGCATAGGGAATCACAGCCTCGGTGGGATTGGTTACTGCTTTGGCTTTCAGATAAGGGCGTAGATTTTCGGTCAACGTTTTTTCACTTATATTCCACTGAGAAAGAAAAAAACGTGTAAAACCTTCGGTGCCGCCTTCTATTCGGATCGCACTATCTTTCCAAACACCGTATCGATTCACCTCATTTATATATTCATCCGCCAAATTAATGCCGCCGGTGTAGGCGATTTTTCCGTCTATAACTGCAATTTTACGGTGGTCGCGATTATTTTGAAGGGTGGAGAGAACAGGGACGAAAGGGGAGAATACTTTAGCTTTGATGCCGTAGGATGCCAGCGTTTTGGTATATTTTCGGGGCAGGGTACGTATACAGCCCATGCCGTCATACATGACGCGCACATCTACGCCTGCTTTGGCTTTTTCTTTTAGAATTTCCAAAATGGAGTCCCACATGACGCCTTCTTGTACGATAAAATACTCTAAAAAGACAAATTGTTTTGCGCTTTTCAGATCCTTCAAAATGTCAGCGAACATATTTTCCCCCATTGGGTAATACCGTATGCCGCTTGAGCCATAGGCAGGGAATCCATGATTATTTAAATAGCTGGCAAGATTTTCTTTGCCGCAAAAAATTTCCAAAGGCAGTTTTTCCTGTACTGCTGACATGGCGCAAATCGTTTTTTCTTCCGACTCTTCGATGCGCTTTCGTGCTTTTTTATGATAGGTACGGCTTTTAGCGATTAGGTATGCCAAGCCGCCCACAACAGGAATGAGCAGAATGGGAATGCACCAAGCCAGTTTGTAAGCATTGCTTTCGGGTTGATTAACAATATGGAGCATGACAAAGAAGCTCAGAAGACGAAGTCCCAGGTTGACGATACTGACTGTACGGCTGACCCACAACAGGTGAAGTGTTAGAATTCCAATTTCCAGTGCCACCAGAAACAGAACCAAGAGAAGTGTGGAAGCGTAGTATTGGATAGGTCGTTTTTTCGGGTGGTCGTGTTCGCTTGACATCAATTTTCTCCTTCGGCAGTTCTTTCTATTTTTTTGATGGAAGATTCCAATTTGATCCTCGGTACAGTTACATCTCTTCCGCAGCCGCGACAGCGGATGCGGATATCCGAGCCGATGCGCAGGCAATTAAAAGTGTCAGTGCCACAGGCGTGTTTTTTTTTCATGTGGAGGATATCACCCACATGGATTGTCAGTATTTTCATGGCTCTATCTCCAATAGTATAATTTATAGTTATTGTAACACAGTTTTTAAGGAAAGTAAACCCCATATAACGCAAAACCGCATACCATAAAAAATTTGTTGAATTGATGGGAATAGAGAAAAAAGGCTTTGACATTTGGGATCAAGTATGCTATAATAAACCGAATATGAATGTTTATCTGCGAGGTGCTTTATGATCATATTGGGAATCGACCCGGGATTGGCAATTGTTGGTTTCGGCGTTGTGGAATACAAGGCATCTCATTTTAAGACGCTTGGTTACGGTGCATTGACTACCCCTGCCCATACCCCCATTGAAGATCGGCTGTGCATGATTCGGAAGGGAATGTTGGAACTGATTGAGCGTTACCGACCGGATGAAATGGCGATTGAAGAATTGTTTTTCAACACTAATATCACCACCGGTATTCAAGTTGCACAGGCGCGCGGCGTGCTGCTGTTGACTGCCAGAGAGGCGGGTTTGAATATTGCCGAGTATACCCCCCTTCAGGTAAAACAGTCGGTGGTTGGATACGGAAGAGCGGATAAAAAACAGGTTATCAGCATGGTGCAGATGATTTTGAATCTGAATCATGTTCCCAAATTGGATGATACAGCCGATGCACTGGCTATTGCCATTTGCCATGGACATACAGGTGGCAGCGGACTGAGAAATTATTACAATTTGAAATAGAATCACGGAGTACGCAATGTTTTATTATTTATCGGGAATTTTAGATACAGCCTTTTTAAATACTGCGGTGGTAGATTGCGGCGGCGTGGGATACATGCTAACGGTCAGCTCCAAAACTGTGGCAGAACTGTATAGCCAAATAGGAAAAAGCGTAAGACTGTATACCCATCTTTCGGTGCGGGAAGACGCCATGGAGTTGTATGGTTTTGGTGATGAAGAAGAACTTTCGGTTTTTAAACTGCTCATTACCGTTTCGGGTATCGGGCCAAAGGCAGCAATCGCAATCCTTTCCGCGCTCACTGTCAATGAATTAAATCTTGCGGTTGTAAAAAACGATCAAAGGCGTATTTCGGCGGCACAGGGAGTTGGTGCAAAAACCGCAGCACGCGTAATTTTGGAATTAAAGGATAAATTGCCAAAATTGCTTGGTCAACCCATTGCAGAAGAAGACGATCAGGAAACAGTGCCGGCACAGGTTCGCAGTACCGAAAAAGAAGATGCAGCAGCTGCACTGAATGTACTTGGATACTCGCGTAGCGAGATCAATGCCGCATTCCGCAAGATCGATATTGAGGGGTGCGATATGCAGGAAATTGTTAAGAGAGCCCTCTCGGTGTTGGCAAGGTAAAGGAGATTGAACATTGAATCATAAAAACGGATTCGGATTCGGCGAAGAATTCGATTTTGAAAACCGCATTGTCAGTTCCTCCTACGAAGCGGAGGACGCCGTATCGGATGTGACTCTGCGCCCCCAGTGTCTGGATGATTACGTAGGTCAGGATAAGGCAAAAGAAAATTTAAAGGTTTATATTGAAGCGGCGCGTAACCGCGGTGAAATGCTGGATCATGTATTGCTGTACGGCCCTCCCGGCTTAGGAAAAACCACGCTTTCTGCCATCATTGCGCATGAAATGGGAGTCAATATCCGTGTGACATCAGGCCCTGCCATTGAACGTCCGGGTGATCTTGTGGCGCTACTGACTAACCTTCAAGAAAACGATATTCTTTTTATTGACGAGATCCATCGTATGCCTCGTGCAGTTGAGGAGATTCTCTATCCTGCCATGGAAGATTTTGTGATCGATATTATTATCGGAAAAGGTCCTTCGGCAAGAAGTATGCGCATTGACCTTAAAAAATTTACTTTGATTGGTGCGACTACCAGAGCAGGACAGCTTTCAACTCCTCTGCGTGACCGATTCGGTGTTTTATTGAAGCTGGAATTGTATTCACCTGAGGAGCTGGCAAAGATCGTAGAGCGCAGTGCGGGCATTTTGGGACTTCCTATTGACCGTGACGGTGCGCTTGAAATTGCTTCCCGCAGCAGAGGTACGCCTAGAATTGCCAACCGTCTTTTAAAACGCGTGCGTGATTTTGCAGAGGTAAAGGGAAACGGCAGAGTGGATGTGGCAATTGCCGATTATGCCCTTCGTTCACTGGAGATTGACGAACTGGGTCTTGACAACATTGACCGCAGAATGCTGAAAACTATTATTACCACCTTTGACGGCGGTCCTGTGGGTCTTGACACACTGGCGGCAACCGTTGGGGAAGAAGCGATTACCATTGAAGATGTTTACGAGCCCTATCTCATGCAGATCGGATATCTGAACCGCACACCCAGAGGACGTTGCGTGACCAGGTTGGCATATGAACATTTGGGGATTCCTTACAGAACAAAAGAAAAAACAAATTACGGTGTACAAACCGATCTATTAAGTACAAATGATGAGGAGTGATTGCCATGTGGCAGGCTGATCATTGGAAAGACTATGAATTGCTGGACGCTTCGGATGGAAATCGTTTAGAGCGTTGGGGTGAATATACGTTGGTGCGTCCTGATCCCCAGGTGATATGGCGGGGTGTTAAACGTAACTCTGCATGGTGTGCGGCCGACGCATCGTATAGCCGTTCCCGTTCGGGAGGCGGTGCCTGGAATCAGCATACATTACCTGAGAGCTGGCAGATCGAATACGGTGATCTTTCGCTGAAATTCGGCATCAAGCTCATGGGCTTTAAACATACCGGTGTGTTTCCCGAACAAGCAGCCAATTGGGAATGGTTTTCAAAGTTGATCCGCGAAGCGGGGCGTCCTGTTTCGGTGCTCAATCTTTTTGCCTACACAGGCGGTGCCACGATTGCGGCAGCTTCTGCCGGAGCTTCGGTTTGCCATGTGGATGCATCGAAGGGCATGGTGGCAATGGCAAGGGAGAATGCTGCGCTGTCCGGTCTTTCGGACAAGCCGATTCGCTATATAGTGGATGATTGCAAAAAGTTTGTGGAAAGAGAGATTCGCCGCGGAAAGCGTTACGATGCCATCATTATGGATCCCCCCTCTTACGGAAGAGGACCCACGGGCGAAGTTTGGAAACTGGAAGAACAGATCTTTGATTTTGTGAAACTATGCTCCCAAGTACTCTCGGATGATCCGCTTTTCGTACTGGTCAATTCTTATACTACAGGATTGTCCGCTTCTACTATGGGCTATATGCTGGACATGGTAATGCGTCAAAAGTACCCCGGCAGTGTTGTCAGTGACGAGATTGGTTTGCCGGTTCGTTCTTCGGGATTGGTATTGCCTTGCGGCGCTTCCTCGCGATGGACACCGAACAAATAAGGTTTAAATTATGTCAA
This sequence comes from Oscillospiraceae bacterium, assembly GCA_015064585.1. Taxonomy (GTDB): domain Bacteria; phylum Bacillota; class Clostridia; order Oscillospirales; family CAG-272; genus SIG655. The sequence goes on along the minus strand of SVRY01000003.1, from coordinate 21,721 downwards.
ACATTCCTTTTATACAAATTGAAAATTTAAATTTTTCTTATGAGGATGAAAGCCGAAAACTTGCCGTTTTAAAGAATCTTTCTTTAACCATTGAAAAAGGCAGTTTTGTTGCCATTCTCGGCCATAACGGGAGCGGCAAATCCACCCTTGCCAAACTGCTCAATTTGATGTTGCTGCCTGACTCGGGCCGTATCCTCATTGACGGCGTAGACATTACCGACGAGAATCTTGATGAGGATTCCTTATATGAGATACGCCGCAGGATCGGTATGGTATTCCAGAATCCCGATAATCAGTTGGTAGCCACAGTGGTTGAGGAAGACATTGCTTTTGGTCCTGAAAACCTGGGGGTTGAACCCAAGGAGATCAGACGCCGTGTGGACGCAGCGATGGAAATGCTGGGCATTTCGGAATATGCCGATCACAGTCCTGCCAAGCTCAGCGGCGGACAAAAGCAGAGAGTTGCCATTGCGGGCGTGATTGCAATGATGCCCGAATGCATTGTATTCGATGAAGCCACTGCTATGCTCGATCCCAAGGGGCGCAGTGAGGTAATGGATGCAATCACCATGCTCAACCGAGAAAAGGGTATTACTGTTATCCATATTACGCACAATATGGAAGAAGCGGTACTTGCCGACCGCGTTGTGGTGATTCACGACGGACAGATTGTCAAAGACGGCACACCTCGGCAGGTATTCTCAAATGTTGAAGAATTGGTCAGCCGTGAACTGGATGTACCGCAGGTGACAAAACTTTTCCATCTTCTGCGTCAAAGAGGTATTTCGGTTGCCAAGGATGTATTAACAGAGGAGGAAGCGGTCAAAGCGTTGCTTGATCTTCACCCAAAAAAATAAAATGTCAAATGAATCTGTTATTAAAACCGAAGCGCTGACCTATGTTTATGGTGAAGGAACGCCATTTTACCGCGTGGCACTGCATGATGTTTCGCTTTCTATTAAACAAGGGAGTGTGACAGGTGTTATTGGCCACACCGGAAGTGGAAAATCCACATTGGTTCAGCATTTCAATAAATTGTTAAGACCAAACAGCGGAAAGATATATGTTTCGGGAAAAGATATTTGGGAAAAGAGTGAAGAAAATGGGAAGATCTGTTTTAAGGTCGGTCTGGTATTTCAGTATCCCGAATATCAATTGTTTGAAGAAAGTGTCGAGGCAGATATTGCCTATGGACCCAAAAATATGGGGCTATCTGACAGTGAGATAGCATTGCGGGTAAGAAAGTCCATGAAACTTGTCGGACTTTCCGAACAGTATCTTGGGCAGTCTCCTTTTGAACTGTCGGGCGGTCAAAAACGCCGTGTTGCCATTGCCGGTATTATGGCAATGGAGCCTGATGTGCTGGTATTGGATGAGCCTGCGGCGGGACTTGACCCCAGAGGCCGCAGTGAGATTTTTGGTGGAATTCTTCGTTACAGAGAAGAAACCGGAAAAACTGTCGTGATCGTTAGTCACAGTATGGAAGATATGGCAAGTTACTGCGATGAGGTGATCGTTATGAACCGCGGTGAGGTATATCTATCGGGCGGCACCAGAGATGTCTTTTCCCATGCGAAGGAGCTTTCTGAGGTGCATCTGGATGTACCTCAGATCACCTCCTTAATGGGTAAACTGGCTGATATTGGTTATGATGTACCAAGAAATGTTCTGACCGTTGAAGAAGCAGCGGATATACTCACTAAGATATTGGGAGGAGGGAAAGCATGCTGAAAGATATTACCTTCGGGCAGTACTTTCCCGGTAACTCATTTTTACACAAATTAGATCCCAGAGTGAAGATCCTATCGGTCATTCTTTTGATTGTATGGATTTTTATGGCTAACCATATTCTGTCATACGCCTTGTTGCTTGTGACCTGTTTTGCAATGATCTTTATGGCAAAACTGCCTTTTAAAACAGTTTTTCGTAGCATCAAAGGAATTATTTTGATCCTATTGATAACAGCACTGATCAACTTATTTATGACCAAAGGACAGGGAAGCCCTCTTTTGGATTACGGTCCTTTCACCATCTATGAAGAAGGAATTTGGCGCGCTGTAAAAATGTTTTTACGTATTACCATTTTATTGGTGATGACTTCTGTGGTATTGACATATACCACCTCGCCCATTGCCTTGACTGACGGTATTGAACGGTTGCTTTCCCCTCTGGCGGTAATGCATGTGCCGGTACATGATTTTGCTATGATGATGTCCATTGCGCTTCGCTTTATTCCCACGCTCATCGAGGAAACCGACAAGATTATGTCAGCACAAAAAGCAAGAGGAGCTGATTTCACAAGCGGCGGTATCGTAAAGCGCGTAAAAGCGCTATTGCCTGTTTTGATCCCACTGTTTATCTCAGCATTTCGACGTGCCGAAGAATTGGCAACGGCAATGGAATGCCGATGCTACCGAGGCGGCACAGGCAGAACCCGTATGAAGATTCTAAAATTGCATATTTCCGATGGTGTGTTCTTAGGGGCGCTTATCCTATTGGGAGTTGGCGTGATTCTTGTGAATGCCTATGCAGGAGCAATTGTGGGGTTTTGATATGTTTTTGATGGATATTGCGTATAATGGAGAACACTATCACGGATGGCAGGTTCAACCGAATTTGCCCACTGTGCAAGGGACCTTGTGTGCCGCACTGGAAAAATTGCTTTTGCAGCCTGTTATGATCTCGGGGTGCAGTAGAACCGATGCAGGTGTACATGCAAGACAGTTTATCTGTCGACTCGAGACCGAAAAGCCCATTGGTATACCGATGGATCGTTTTCTGAAAGCAGCAAATCATCTTTTGCCGAATGATATTGTCATTAAAAGTATTGATATATGTCCGGAGGGATTTCATCCTCGTTTTGATGTAAAATATAAAGAATACTGTTATGAAATTCGGGACGGCATGGTATTTGATCCCTTTTTAAGGGGACTTATATGGCAATTGCCCTATCGTTTGGATGCAGATTTGATGCAAACGGCGGCAGAATGCCTTGTGGGCAAGCATGACTTTTCTGCTTTCTGTGCCGCAGATGCCTGTGAAGACAGAGTGCGCACTATCTACTCTCTTTCGGTGAAGCGCGTGGATGATCGTGTAATCGTGTCTGTTGCAGGAGATGGTTTCCTTTACAATATGGTGCGTATCATTGTTGGAACACTGGTGGATGTTTCCACTGGGCGCTTTTCCAAAAATGATGTGTCGGAAATGCTGGATTCTGCCGACAGAACCCGTTCCGGACGCACTGCGCCCCCCGATGGATTGTATTTGAATCGGGTTGTATATTGAATTGAGTAATGAAAGGGAGGTGGTGTATATTTGAAGAAAAAAGCAAGCGATTTTAACAAGGATAGGAAATCGCAAGAGAAAGCACTTGTGAAAGCGCAGGAAAAGAAGCTTGGACATGCCGAGAAAATGAAACGGGCGCTAAAGGTTCGTTTTGCGCTGGAACAAGAACCCAAGGTCGATATGTATTATTACCGTATTTACCGTAAACTACGTCTTGTACGGTATTTATGCGTGTTGGTTGCTGCTCTGTTTGTTATGTCGGTGCCCATGGTTTACAGTGATCAGATCACCACTGAAAATTTTAAATATTTGATGAAATACATTGATCTGCAATTGTCGGAGGACAGCGAGGTATATACGCCTCTTACGTATGAGTCCTCACCGCATATGCAATTCGGTGTATACGCAGAGGATATTGTGCTTTGCACTGATACAGCACTGGTGTATTTTGACAAACTCGGCAACGAGATCATGCGAGAATCCTTTGGTCCCTTCACAAACCCACAGCTTGTTATTTCGGATAAATATGTTTTGGTGTATGACAGAGGCGGCACGGAATATGCCATCTATAACAATTTTAAAAGATTACACCACGTTACTACCGAATACCCCATCACCCTTTGCTCACTGAGCGATGCGGGTGACTATGCTGTGTTGACCACAAACCAAAATTATATCAGTGAGCTTTTGATTTTTAATCATAATTTTAAGCAAACAGGACGTATACAGCGGGATCTGTATTTCTCAAGTCTTTTCTTTTTGGAAGATGGATCGGGAAGATTCGGTTACACAGGATTTTCCACAGATACCAAAGGCGGAAAGATCGGGGAAACTTGTTTGTATGAAAAAGACTGTACCAAGATCTTTTCGGTATCGGTATCGGATATTCCTTTAGCCGCATCGGTATCGGATGGGTTAATGCGTGTGCTTTATGAAGATCGCATTGTTTGGTATGACGAAAAATCTGTTGAGACGGAAAGTTACAAATTTGAAAGCGTCCCCTATGCCTTTGTTTTTTCACCCGCTAACACAGCTTTATACTTCGGTTCCAAAGATGATAACGATAGCGGACACACAAGATTTTTTGGAGGCACCTCCAAAGAGAATGGTGTTGTCGTGAAGAATCAAGAAAAAGTACGGCGAATACAGTGGTACGACGGTTACTACTATTTACTTTCGGATGAATCAGTATGCCGTGTGGACCACAACGGAAAAATGCAGAACCTTGCAATTGAAAAAGGTCTGCAGGAACTGGTATTTTTACCAAACGGGGAGATTATGGGATGTTATGCCGATCGAACCGAATTACTCAAGTGGCAGTAATGCAAAATTTATATAACAATTTTATTAAAAAATGAAGAAGGAGAATCTACTATGTCTATTTTGTCTATCGTTTTGGATGTCATCGCGCTTATCATTATCGCAATGTGTGCTATTTCCGCTCTGAAGAATGGTTTTATGAATAAAATCATTAAAAAAATGGCACCTCTTCTTTCTTTGATCGTTGCCGCAACCGGTGCTAAGACCGTTGGTCCGCTGTTTAATAAAGCTGCTGCAAACATGATCAAGGATAACGAAATGCTGCAGGGTGTTGTGAAGTACGCTCTTGCTTTTGTCATTTTGTTTGTTCTTTCCATGATCGTTCTGTATATTATCGCATGGATTTTCAAGTTGATCAATGGTTTTGTAAACAAGATTCCTGTTTTGGGTGTGATCAACAAGATCGTGTGTGTCATTCTCGGTGCTTTTGTGGGTTACTTCAATGTTACCTTGTTTATTTATCTGCTGAATATTGCCGGCTTAGCTGTTAGTTCGATTTCGACTGCTGTTGCCGATACGATTTTAATTAAGTTTGTTGAAAATCATTCTCTGCTTGAGTTGGTTGCCAAAAAGCTTGCTGAGCTGTTCATTTAATAGTATGTGTAGGAGGTGGTTCACGGCAAATGAGCCACCCCCAAAAATTTAAATTCGCTATTTCCCCGCACGCGGTGCGGTATGAGGTATTACGATATGAAAATGTGTGCCAGATGTAAAAAACGACCCGCTGTTGTTTTTATCTCCCGCATGGAAGGAGATCAAACCATTAATGAGGGCATTTGTCTGCGGTGTGCCAAAGAAATGGGGTTAAAACCCGTGGACGACATCATGGAAAAAATGGGTATTTCTGCCGATGATCTTGACCGTATGGACATGGAGATGCAAGGTTTAATGGAAACAATGGCAGAAGAAGATTCTGACGATGACAGCCAGGGAAAGACCCCGCCCATCGACTTTAATAAACTGTTCGGGTCGTTAATGCGCGATCAGTCAAGTTCTGCTCAAGGCAGCGATAAAGAACCCGAAAAAAAAGAAAAGAATAAGAAGAAAGAGGAAAAGAATAAAAAATTCCTCTCAATGTACTGTGAGAATCTGACTGACAAAGCAAAAGCAGGTAAACTGGATAATATTGTCGGTAGAGAAAGGGAATTGGCGCGCGTAATGCAGATTTTGTGTCGCCGTCAAAAGAATAATCCCTGTTTGATCGGTGAGCCGGGTGTGGGTAAGACTGCCATTGCCGAAGCGCTTGCTTCTAAAATTGCCTCAGGGGATGTACCGTATAAACTCAAAAATAAAGAAGTACACCTTCTCGATTTGACCAGTCTTGTGGCAGGAACACAGTTCAGAGGTCAGTTTGAAACGCGTATCAAGGGCTTGATTGAAGAGGTGAAGTCGCTTGGTAATATCATCCTTGTGATCGATGAGGTTCACACCATTGTGGGTGCCGGGGATGCAGAAGGCGGTATGAATGCTGCCAATATATTGAAACCCGCTCTTTCTCGCGGTGAGATTCAGGTAATCGGAGCCACAACTCTTGCCGAGTACCGTAAGTATATTGAAAAGGATGCGGCTCTGGAACGCAGATTTCAACCCATCATTGTGGATGAACCTTCAGTGGAATCCACGGTGCAGATCCTTCTGGGAATTAAAAAATACTATGAAAATTTCCATGGAATCGCTATTCCGGACGGCGTGATCCGCCGCGCGGTGGTGCTTTCCGAACGCTATATTACCGATCGTTTCTTGCCCGATAAGGCAATCGATCTGCTTGACGAAGCCTGCTCGTATCAGGCTCTCAATTCACCGTGCATCAATGAACTTGCCGATTGGGAGGAAAAAGCTCTTGTTACAAGTCACATGCAGGAAGAATTGGAAAGCCATACGCCCGAGCAAGATGCAGTGGAAGAGCATTACAAGCAATTGGCTGATTTGAAGCAGAGAAGCATTGTTGAGCAAACGCAGATTGCAAAACTGCGCGAAGAAAAAGAAAAGGTAAAACTGACTTTGGAATCGCTTGCTGCTGTGATTGAAATTTGGACAGGGATTCCTGCCAGCAATATTACGGAAATGGAATATGAGCGGATTGAAAAACTATCTGACCGTATTCGTGCCCATATTATCGGTCAGGATGAAGCAGTGGATGCCGTGGTGCGTGCCATTAAACGTAGCCGTGCAGGTATTTCTTATAAGAGAAAACCGGTCTCTTTCATTTTTGCAGGTCCCACAGGTGTGGGTAAAACCGAGCTTGTCAAGACCCTTGCCTCGGATTTATTCAGTTCTCCGGAAACACTTATCCGCTTGGATATGACCGAATTTATGGAGAAACACTCTGTTTCGCGCATTATTGGTGCTCCTCCCGGATATGTAGGATATGATGATGCAGGGCAGTTGACAGAAAAAATACGCCGTAAACCTTATTCGGTGGTTTTGTTTGATGAGATTGAAAAAGCACATCCTGATGTGTTGAATGTACTGCTTCAGATTCTTGATGATGGACGCATCACCGATGCACAGGGCAGAACAGTTAACTTTGAAAACACGGTAATTGTAATGACTACCAATGCCGGTTCCACCATGGCAAGCGCTCCGTTGGGCTTTGGTATGACAGCACTGGAACAGTCTAAAGAAAAGACCATGCGCGCACTTGAGGAATTCTTGCGGCCTGAATTTTTAAACCGTGTGGATGAAATTATTACCTTCCGTGCACTGGATAAGGATAACTTTAATGAAATCGCCAAAATTATGATCGATCAGTTGCGCGAAGTGTTGTCGGAGCACGGCGTTAAATTGCATTATACCAATGCCGCTATTTCCGTGATTGCCGAAAATTCTTTCTCTGCAAAATACGGAGCCCGCAATATGCGCCGATATATTCAAAAGCATGTAGAAGATGTGATTGCCGCAGAGATCATCGGTAGTTATGATAACGCTATTTCCATGATTACCCTTGACGGTGATGTTGATAGCAAAAAGTTGTCCATTCGCTGTATTTAACTGGAGGAACATTGAAAAACAGGTGGTACGATTGCTCGGTTGAAGAGCTGACAGAAAAACTGCATACCAACGTACGGTCAGGGCTTTCTCAAAAGGAAGCGCTGACACGTTTGCGTGCCGCCGGAAAGAATGTGATCTATCCAATTTCCAAGGCATCTTTTAAAAGCTATCTTAGGCACGTAGTTACCGACCTTACTGCAATTCTGCTGTTCTTGGCAGCGGCAGCGGCTGCCATATTTGAAGAAAATCATTCGGCATTTGTCATATTGGGTATCTTAGCGGTTAATTATACAATCTCTATTGTATCTTTCATTCGCTCACAGAGGATACTGGAAGAGGCTGCGGCTCAATCTTTGCCGACGGCAAAGGTGGTGCGCGACGGAAAACTGTATTTGGTGAGGGAAGAAGAACTGGTACGAGGCGATATTATTTTGGTTTCGGCAGGCGATATTATTCCTTGTGATGCGCGCTTGATTGAATCTGAAAGCCTGGTCATGTTGGAAAGCAATTTATACGACACGGCAGGACCAACACACAAACGCGCTGATTTTAAAGACGCACGTAACCTTTCGATCAAAGATCGTGTAAATATGATCTATGCGTCCACTATTGTGGCAGAGGGTCGCGCCAGAGCGGTGGTTTGTGATGTGGGAGCGGCAACACTGGTTTGTACGCTTAAGAAGAATCCCACTATTGCCAACCATGATAAATTAAATATTATCAATCGCTTGCAGAGATATTCCAGTGTTGCCAGTCTGGTATCCATTGGACTTGTATTTGTGCTGACCCTCATGAATTTCTATTTTTCATCAGGACGCAGTATATTTGATGTGTTTTTGATTACTTTATCGCAAGCTGTATCCTCTATGTCTGAGTTGTATACCGCATTTGCATATATTATCATTTCGCTTGGTATTTTCGGCTCAATCAGACAGTTTCAACGAATCAATGCGGGATCGGTTATAAAAAATGCGTCTGCCATCGAACGTATAAAGCAGATAGATTGTTTGCTGATTCCCAAGGAAAGCTTGTTTATTGAAAAGGAAATGAAGCTGAGCTTTGTGTATTCGGATACTACCTTGTATTCGGTACACGATCCGCGCCCCAGCCGTTCTATGACCGAAACTTTACGCTACGCATTGATTTCCACAGGGCTTTACGGTGCGGGAAAATTGGTCAGCAATAATATCAGCGCTAACAATGTATATACACCCGAGGAAGAATCCATCATCCGTGCCGCACGTTTGTGCTCACTGTATGACAAGCGTTTGGACAATGATTATCCGATGGTAGAGCATATCGGTTTTGGAAGAGAAAGCAGATTTGCCACCACACTTTTTCGGGACGGTATCGGCTATCGACTGGCTTTGCGAGGAGATGTAAAACAAATCCTTGTGAATTGTACCACCTGTAAAAAAGAAGGAAATATTGTACCGATCACTCAAAAACGGCGCAGTGAACTGATGTTTGAAGCAAACCGTTTAATGAGAGAAAACTATCGCGTAGTGGCAGTTGCCACAAGACCTTCTCCCTATAACAATCTGCGCAGATTGGCGGCTTGTCAAAATGATCTGACCTTTGAAGGCTTTATTTGCATCGAAGAGCCGATGTTACCTGAGGCAGCTAAAAATGTTAAACGATGCCAAAACGCAGGCATTCGAGTGATTATGTATTCTTCCGATATATCAGAAAGTAATCGATCACTTGCTAAAACGCTGGGAATTACTTCCCATGATGAAGAAGCGATTTCCATTATCCAGCTTTCTCAAATGAAAGAGGATATGATACGGGCCAATCTGTCTATTTACAACGTATACGAAGGTTTGAACAATGCGCAACTGCGCCATATTATGCGTTGGCTCAAAGAGGATTATGGCTATGAGATTGGTGTGCTTGGCAGAAAATTGGATGATGTTGCCCTTATACGCGATGCGGATGTGGGCTTTGCGGAAGTAGTAACACTGTCTGGTCACGCCGCTAAGGGTGGTGTAGAATGCACATCGGATAATATGCCGCTACTGTCCAAAAGTGCCAGAGATAGCGGCAGAAATGGATGCGAAGCCTTGAAATTCATCTCTGATGTGGCTTTATCTAAGCCGGATCGACAAGGAAAGGGCGGCTTTAATGCGCTGGTTGATGCTATTGCTTCGTCCAAAGCGATCTATCTCAATATTTATCGCGCTGTTTGCTATTTGCTGTTGACTCTTTCCACGCGGTTCTTTTTTGTACTGCTTGCTACCTTTACCGATTCGGTACTGTTGCAACCCCATCAAATGCTGTTTACAGGTTTAATAACAGACCTATTGGCGATGTTTACTATTGGCTTTATGCGCTCTGATCCGATGGTTCTGATTGATCGAAACGATTACGAAAAAAAGCTTTCGCTTCTGCCCGTTCGACAGTTTCCCATTATTTTGATTGGATTTGCCTGGGGCGGTCTATCAGTTTTGATGCTATTCATTGCACGCCTGTTCATAGCGGGAATTTCCGTGGAAGCGCAAAGCACTTTGGTATTCATTTCTTTTCTGATCACTCAATTAACGGTGCTGCTGTCCATTTCCAATCCGCCGTTTTTTGCCGGCAGAGGCGTTCGTGTCAATATGGTATATCTGCTTACGGCTATTCTTGGCGTTCTGTTTATTGTGCTGGTGTTCCGCCTTCCCAATTTCGGCGCAATATTCAATATCCAGTCTGTCGGAACATTTGGTTATTTTTTGATGTTTATTCCTGCGGTGGGCACGCTTGTCCTTATGGAAATATATAAATTCTGTAAAGAACGCCCCAAGAAAGGAAAAAGCAAAAATTAATTTGATTAATTAAAATTCCACTCGCTTGTTCAATGTCCGTTTTTACGGAATGTTCAAAGCGGGTGGAATTTTTTGGTATTCAAAAGCGAACCGGTTTTCTCAAGATTATACCGGGTTAAAGTGTTGTATTATCAAAATCTTGAAGTATTTATTGATCATACCGAGTGAATTTTCTTTGCAGGAATTTAATGAACTCAACGATCGGAATAATCAATGCGCCAAGACCCAAGGCAATTGCATATTGTACAAATCCAACACCGGTAAAGCCAAAGGCATTTGCAAGGAAAGAAATTTCGCAAACAGCGGTGGTTGCTACCAACGCAGCAATTGCTGCCAGCCACAATGTTTTATTGTGGGATCCAAGGCTGAATATACTGCTTCTTTGTGAACGCATATTGAAACTGTGGAAAATCTCAGCCATAGACATGGTAAGGAATGCCATGGTCACACCGTTTTGGCTGTTGGCAATTTCCCAAACACCCGATTCTATATAGTGACCGATAAAATAGGAAAGCAGAACAAGAATCGAAACGGTAATGCCCTGATAGGCGATATCAATACCCATACCGCCTGAGAAAACACCGGCTTTAGCTGAGCGAGGTTTTCGTTCCATGATGCCCGGCTCCGCTTTTTCCATACCGAGCGCAAAAGCGGGGAAGGAGTCTGTTACCAGATTGATCCAGAGTAGATGTACTGGGTGAAGGATGGTGAATCCAAGCAGAGTAGCCACAAAAATGCTGATAACCTCAGAGATGTTGGAGCCGAGCAAAAACTGGATTGCTTTACGGATATTGTCGTAAATTCTTCGCCCTTCTTCCACAGCGCCCACAATGGTGGCAAAGTTATCGTCTGCCAGTACCATATCAGCTACGTTTTTGGTAACATCGGTACCTGTAATACCCATGCCTACACCAATATCAGCGGATTTGATGGAAGGGGCATCGTTCACACCGTCACCGGTCATTGCGGTGACATAGCCTGCTTTGCGCCAGGCATTGACAATTCTTGTTTTGTGTTCGGGCTGCACACGTGCATACACCGAAATATTTCGGAATTTACTTTCAAACTCCGCATCATCCATTTGATTCAGTTCGGTACCTGTGATAGCGACTGCATCACCCTCCAAAATGCCTAATTCATTGGCAATGGCAGTGGCGGTATCCACATGGTCACCTGTGATCATGATGGGACGGATACCTGCACTGCGGCACTGAGCAATCGCATCTTTTACTTCAGGTCTGACAGGGTCGATCATAGCTACAAGACCTGTAAAGCACATTTCTTTTTCCAATGCGTCGGGTTCAAAGGATACGGGAAGGGAAGTATAGTAACGTTCCGCGCATGCCAGTACACGCAAAGCTCGGTCTGCCATGTTTTTATTGGCGCGTAAGATTTCATTTTTGTACTGTTCGGTCATGAGAACCGGAATACCGTCACTCAAGTAATGGGTACAACGATCCAGTACCACATCGGGCGCACCTTTGGTGTACTGAATATAGTGTGAGTTGACCCTGTTGACAGAGGACATCATTTTACGTTCGGAATCAAAAGGCGCTTCGCCCATGCGGGGGAATTTTGCTTTGAGCTGTCCTTTGGGAAAACCCAGTTTGTTGGCAAAGGTAACTAGTGCAGCCTCGGTAGGTTCACCTGTTACGCTGCCGTCTTCGGCAAGCTCAGCGTCTGAACAGAGAGCCATTCCAACGGCAAGGCGGTTTTCATCTTTGGTAAAGGACTCCACTACAGTCATTTTATTTTGGGTCAGCGTGCCTGTTTTGTCTGAACAAATGATTTGTGCACATCCTAGTGTTTCCACCGCAGTCAGTTTTCGAATAATGGCGTTTCGCTTTGACATATTTCCAACGCCGATAGAAAGCACTACCGTTACAACTGCAGCAAGTCCTTCCGGAATTGCCGCAACTGCAAGCGAAACGGCAACCATGAAGGAATCCAGAATGGTTTCAAAATTTACTCCTCCTGCACGTGCAATCTGTACGCCGAAAATAATTACGCAAATACCAAGGACCAACCAGGTCAGCAGTTTTGAAAGCTGGCTGAGTTTTCTTTGTAAAGGCGTTTGACCTTCCTCTGCCTTTACCAGTGCATTGGCGATCTTGCCCATTTCGGTATCCATGCCTGTAGCAGTTATGACTGCAAGACCTCTGCCGTATACCACGGTTGAGCCCATGTATACCATGTTACTGCGATCTCCCAGGGGAATTTCACTACCCGGATCCTTGAGATTGATCAGATCGATAAACTTATTGACAGGTACCGATTCACCGGTCAATGCCGCTTCTTCGATCTTCAAACTTGCGTTTTCGATGAGTCTGCCGTCAGCAGGGACCGCATCTCCTGCCTCAAGCAATACTACATCCCCCACCACGAGATCTTCGCTGCGAAGAATGGTCAATTCACCGTCCCTGTATACTTTGCTGGTTGCCGCTGCCATTTCCTGTAATGCTTCAATGGCTTTTTCCGCTTTGTTTTCTTGATATACACCAAGAACGGCATTGAAAATTACGACCGCTAAAATAATGATAACATCGGTAAAGCCCTCCCCCTCAATGGCGGCAAGTACGCCGCTGATGGCAGCTGCCACAAGAAGGATGATGATCATTGGATCAGCAAGCTGTTTAAAGAACTGCTTTATGATGGAGTCTTTTTTTGCTTGTGCCAATTTGTTTTTTCCGTTTTCATTCAGTCTTTTGGATGCCTCATTCGCAGATAATCCCGTAGGGGTGCTGTTTGTGCTTGCCAGTACTTTTTCAATGGTTTCGTTATAGAACTTCATAGTTATCTCCTTTTCCTTTCTTTCTGTAGTATGATGCGTACAATCCCATTGTATGACTGCTTTTGTGTTCTTTTGCCAATTGACAGAAAAACAAAAAGACCCATGGACAGAAAAACTGTTCTGCCCATGAGTCTGGTCATTCAATACAAGCCAGGTCGAAGACCATGAATGTTGACTTGTCCACAGATTGCTCTGCTGACTACTCCCTCAATTGCGATTATAATAACACAAATTTTAGTAATTGTCAAGAGCTGAATAAAAACTTTTTTACATCGCGCTAACGATGCTTTCGGTATCTTTTGCGATGACCAGTTCTTCGTTAGTGGGAATCAAGTATGCCAGTACTTTAGAGTCCTCAGCGGAGATCTTGGTAAGATTACCTCTGGTTTCGGGAGCATCGTTGACAGTCTTGTCAATCTTAACACCCAGATAATCCATATCGGAAAGAACCATTTCGCGGATAGCGGCATTGTTTTCGCCGATACCTGCGGTGAATACGATGGCGTCTACACCGTTCATAGCGGCGGCATAAGCACCGATGTACTTCTTAATACCGTAAACCAGAATTTCGATAGCAAGCTTAGCGTTTTCGCCTTTGCCGTTAGCATCGGTTTCTACTTCTGCAAAAACTTCACGCAGGTCGGAAGAAACGCCGGAAACACCCAGCAGACCGCATTTCTTGTTCATGTAATCATTGATCTTTTCGGCGGGAATAGAGAGTTTGTCCATCAAATAGCTGACAACAGCAGGGTCCATATCGCCTGTTCTGGAGCCCATGATAACGCCTGCAAGGGGAGTAAAGCCCATGCTGGTATCCAGTACTTTGCCATCTTTTACAGCAGAAATGGAAGAACCGTTGCCCAAATGGCAGGTTACGATCTTAGTGCCTTCTGCTTTGCCCATGATCTTGATCATTTCGCCGGCAACGTATCTGTGAGAGGTGCCGTGTGCACCGTAACGGCGAACACCGTATTTCTTAGCAACTTCGCTTTCTACAGCGTAGGTATAAGCCTTGGGGGGCATGGTCTGGTGGAATGCGGTGTCAAATACCAATACCTGGGGAACATTTGGCATAACGGCGGTGCAACCGTGAATACCCTGAATGTGAGCACCGGTGTGAAGAGGAGCAAAATCACGGCAGAGTTCCAGCTTTTCCATGACTTCGGGGGTTACCAACATGGATTCGGAGAAGTAATATCCGCCATGCACTACGCGGTGACCAACTGCTTCGATTTCGGACATATCGGCGATGCAACCAAATTCTTTATCGGTGAGTAATTCTACAACAGCCTTGGTAGCAACTGCATGGTTGGGCATATCGATTTCCACAGACTTCTTAATGGGAGATTCACCCATTAAATTGGTGTGTGTCAGAGTGCTGTGTTCCAATCCGATACGGTCGCAAAGACCCTTAGCAAGAACCTGATAGGAAGCGGTATCAAACAGCTGATACTTCAAAGAAGAACTTCCTGCATTAACAACTAGTACTTTCATAAAAATCCTCCGATGTATTTACAAATTCCGTTTAATGTGATACAATACTTTTATCATTATAATACACTTGTTTCCAAAAAACAAGAGTTTTTGGAAAAAATTTTTGAGGAGGGAGTATTTTGTTGATAGCGGCGATTATTTGCGAATATAATCCGTTTCATATAGGACATTCTTATCAGATAAATGAGATAAGAAAGATGCTTGGCGAAGATACGATCATTCTCTCTCTGATGAGCGGCAGCACCGTACAACGGGGAGATGTCGCTGTTGCTTCCAAATATCATCGGGCGATGGCTGCAATTGAAATGGGTTCGGATCTTGTTTTGGAGCTTCCGTATCCGTATTCCTCTCTGGTTGCCGAGCAGTTCGCGCTTTCTGCCGTTTCCATTTTAGACCGCCTTTGTATTGTTGATCATTTGGTGTTTGGCTCGGAAAGCGGGAATATCGGCTCGCTTGCGATGCATGCCAAAAGGCGTGCAGACAGTGCATTTGAAGACCGTCTTTGTGAAATGAGAAGAACACAGAAAGATATTTCGTATCCACGTTTGGTAGAGCAGTGCTATTTTCAGATGTACGGGGAGAACTTTCCCAAAGGAGCCAATGATATTTTGGGTGTCTTTTATATCAAGGCACTTTGTGAGCTTGGCAGTAAAATTGAACCGCTTACCCATCTTCGCTTACCGGACAGCTCTGCTACAAGAGCGCGCAGAGAAATGGCAGAAGGAAAATATACGGTAATACCAAGCGAGGTTCAATCCTGTTTTTTGACCCCGCCTGCCACACTAGCGCGGGCTGAACGGTTGGTGCTATACAGTTTGCGAAACGGAAATGATCCTGAACTGCGAAATGCAGCACTGAATGCCGTGGATTACCGTGACCTTATGCAAAAGCTTTCCGATAAAAATTGTACCGATGCGCGCATTCGACGCAGTATTCTGCATGGTGTCATAGGGTATGATGATACGGATTTTGTACTGCCGTCTTTTACAAATGTTTTGGCAATGAATCAGAACGGTGCGGCACTGCTGCACAAAATGAAAAAGACATCCGCCATACCGATTATTACAAAACCTGCCGATTATACCCGTTTTCCCGAAATTATCTCTCAATTTGAGCGTAATTTACGGGCTGACTCTTTATTTTCACTGACCACAAGCAAAATTTTACCTGCCAATTGGAGTTTAAAAGCAACTCCTTATGTGAAAAAGTAAAAAAGGGCTTGCAATATTTGAAAAAATATAGTATACTGATATATATGATTTGATTTAGAAGTGGAGGAAGCTTTATGGCTGAGATTATAGAAAGCACTGTTAGCGGTAAATATCTGATGTTTCGCGGAAAACCGCTTTTGCGTGAAGGCAACCAGATCTGCTACGGCGATATGGAAGATGATTATATGATGTATCTTTTGATCCTTTCCAATAAAACTATCCAAATGGGGGATAAAAAAGTCGAGGTGCCCGATCGAATTATTGTACAGATCCTCAAAAACGATCCCTCTATCCTGGGATACGAGAGAATCGTTAAGCAGTTTGATAAAAACAATCTGTACGATGCATTCCAGGCAGGACTTATCCAATTGGATCGTTTGCGCAATGTTCACGGCAAGTGATTTTAGGTTGCATGAATATTGGCTTGCAAAACAGCATATATCGTTTTCAGTAAAAGGCTGTTGACTTTTGGCAACAGCCTTTTTGTTAAATATTTTTTCGACTTGAATCTTGAATTTTCGTCATCATAATGGTATAATAATACTATGTATTATCACGAACAAGATTTTGTTGAGGTGTGATTATATGAAGATGAAATTTTTAACCATCGGAAACTCTTATTTTGCGCAGGATCTGTGTGTGGATGGTCTGCCTACGCCCGAGCGGGAAATTACCTGCTCTGATATGTACCGCTATCCCGACGGAAGCTGTCTTTCCAGAGCTTCCGCTTATACCGCTCTAGGAGGCACCAGTATTGCCTGCACCAAAATCGGTGCGGATGTTAACGGCACTTTGATCGAGCGGTTCTTACAAAAAAGAGTGGATTTCCCTCAGTACATATTTAAGAGCGAAAGCCATTTGACAGGCACGCGGTTCTATTTAAAAACAGAACAAGAGGAAACGGCAGCAATTCAGTATGAAGGTGCCAACAGTGAACTGACTGCCTTGGAAGTCAAGCAGGCATTTGGCGTGTATCCCGATGCTGCAACGGTTTGCGCCGACTGTCATCCCGAGCTTCTGCGTGCATCGCTGGAGCGGTGTATTGCGATGAATATTCCGTGTTTCCTTTCTTTGACCGGCAATCATGCCATGAATATCGAACCGGACGATCTGCGCGGGGTATCGCTTCTACTGTTAGATTCCAATTCCGCTGAGCGTTTTGGCGGCTATTTGCCCACCACTGTTGAGCGTTGCATGAAACTGTGTGTAGAAATTGCGGGCAGTTGCGGGATTTCCTCTATTATGATCCGCATGGAAAATAAAGGTACTTTTGTGCATGACAATAAGTACTATTATTTCGTGCCAAACTATGATATTATTCCTTTGGATTCAAGAGGTGCAACAGAGTATTATGACGCGGCGCTGTTTACCCGCTGGCTGTTCACAGGCGATTTGAAGCTGTCAGCTGAATATGCGGCGGCAGCGGAAACGGCGGTATTGCTGACTAAGGGAGGCGTTGCTACCTACCCCACAAGAGAAGATATCAATACATTTATTCGTGAAAATCGTTTGGGAGAAAGGCTGATATTTTAATATGGGATACGCATTGACAAAAGGAACATTTCCTTCTGTAAATAAGCATTGCGATGTGACGTGGTATCAATTTATGCCCAAAGGTGTTTCAGTGCGGGCGATCATGGTTATCTGCCATGGTATGAGCGAGCACATAATGCGTTATGCGGAGTTTGCGGAATATCTTTGCGGGGAGGGAATTGCAGTTTTTGGCTGTGACCACCTTGGCCACGGCGATTCGGTTGATGCAAAAGCACCTGTGTACGGTTATTTCGGTAAAAAAGAAAAGACGCTGGATATACTTGTGGAAAACCAGAAAAAACTGATCGAAGTGATCCGTAAAAAGTATCCCCATTTACCGCTTGTGATGTTTGGTCATAGCATGGGATCTTTTGTGGTTCGCAAATATATGGTTACCTATCCCGATACCATTGACGGGGCTGTTATTTGCGGTACAGGCGGTGCCAATAAACTGATCGGCGTGGCAAACGGTCTGTTCTTCTTGCTTTCGCTGTTCGGAGGAGAGAAAAAGCGCAGTGCGTTTGCGGATAAATTGATGTTTGGCGACTACAATAAGCGTTTCCCGGGTGAAGGAGAGCATGGGTGGTTGACCAAAGATGAAACCATGCGTCAAGTGTACGCAAACGATCCTAAAAGTAATTTTATTTTTACGATTGGTGCGATCCGATGCCTTTTGCATACCCATAAAGAGGTAAATTCTCCCGCGTGGTACACCAAGGTGCCTTTGGGACTTCCGATTCTGCTTGTTTCGGGAGAAGACGATCCTGTGGGAAATTTCGGTCAGGGAGTAACTGAAGTATACGAAGGGCTGGAAAATGCCGAAGTGTGTATGTTAGATATGAAGCTGTATGAAAATGACCGCCACAATATCTTGCATGAAACCGACCGTGAAATTGTATTTGCGGATCTGGCAGGGTTTGTTTTGAAAGTTGCGGAAGGGGTTTATGCCGCCCGCACCTATGACAGATACGAGGAAAACGAATGAAAGATAGAATTTTGGCGGTGGATCTTGGGGACGTGCGCACAGGTATTGCCGTCAGTGATCCACTGGGTATGCTGGCAAACGGTGTTTGTACCGTTCGCATGACAGATAAAGAAAAAATTGCCGAAATGGTAATGGAATACGTCAAGCAGTACGGGGCAACTAAGATCATTCTCGGGTATCCTGTGAACATGAACGGCAGTATCGGACCCCGAGCCGAAAATGCAGCGCAGTTCAAGGAATTGCTTGCCCGCTATACCGATATACCTGTCATTTTGTATGATGAAAGATGCACTACCATGATTGCACATACCATCCTTTCGGAAACCAATACCCGAGGAAAAAAACGCAAAAACGTGGTGGATACCCTGTCTGCAGAGATCATTTTGCAAAATTATCTGGATGCGAACCGTTGACAAACCGATAAAAATGTTCTATAATACCTTCGGAACCGAATCGTGCGTTCGCGCAGTATGTCGCCGAAAGGTATTACTGCGAGGAAAGTCCGGGCTTCACAGGGCAGGATAACGGATAACGTCCGCCGAAGGCAACTTCAGGGAAAGTGCAACAGAAATAGACCGCCCGAAAGGGTAAGGATGGAAAGGCGAGGTAAGAGCTCACCGGCGCACTGGCGACTTTGCGCAAATGTAAACCCTATCCGAAGCAACACCGTATGCGAAAGCGAAAGCAGGTCTGCCCGACCCATTTTCGCGGGTGGCACATGGTAACCAACCCATGGAGCGGCACGGTAACGTGTCGTCACAGATAGATGAACGCAGGACACAGAACCCGGCTTACAGATTCGATTTCACCAAATAAAGGGTTGGCTCTGCCAACCCTTATTTTTGGTTTATATGGGTCGTTGCCCCATCCCTCACCAAACTTTTTTGTAAAAAAAGTTTGGATCAAAAAACTTTTATACAGGTTTTGGTTTGGAGTATATATGAGCTATCAAATAAAAGGGAAAATATATCTTGCCCCCATGGCAGGGGTGACCGATTATGCCTTTCGCAGTATCTGCCGCGAAATGGGGGCAGATGGCTTTGTTTCCGAAATGGTGTCGGCAAAAGCCATGCACTACAAGGACGAAAAGACCGCAAAGCTGGCAAGACTGCGTTTTGGCGAAGAGGATACAGCCATTCAAATTTTCGGCTCTGAGCCGGAGATCATGGCAGAGGCGGCAAAAATGCTGTCGGATAACAGCTATGCCCACTGTGTCAGCGACGTAACCCCCCCAGCCATTGATATCAACATGGGTTGTCCCGTGAAAAAGATCGTTTCCAATAGAGAGGGAAGTGCTCTGATGGAAAATCCCATGCTGGTGGAAAAGATCGTATCTGCGGTCAAAAAGGCCACACACCTGCCCGTTACCGTAAAATTCAGAGCCGGCATTGATGAAAACCGCATGAACTGCGTGGAAATTGCCAAAGCCGCCGAGTCGGGCGGTGCGGATGCGCTTTGCGTGCACGCAAGAACCCGAGTGCAAATGTATGCCCCGCCTGTGCGGTGGGAGTATATCCGCATGGTAAAAGAGGCGGTTTCGCTGCCCGTGATCGGAAACGGCGGCATTGAGAGTGCAGAGGATGCCATGCGTATGTATGAGGAAACCGGTTGTGATGCCATCATGATCGGCAGAGGTGCCGAAGGAAATCCTTTTATATTCCGTAGCATCAAAAACTGCATGGAAGGAAGAGAGGATATGCCTGTCACCCCCCATGAGATTGTGGAAACGGTGCTTCGTCAGATCAAGTGGATGCTTGCCGATAAGGGAGAGGAAATTGCCATTTTAGAAGCCAGAAAGCATATTGCTTGGTATCTCAAAGGCTTTCGCGGCGCGCCGCGCATTAGGGAAGCGGTGAACCGTTTGTACACGCTTGCTGAGCTGGAAGAACTTTTATACGGTGTTTTGGAACAATAAATTATAAGACCGTATATCTAAAAAGGTGAAAATAAATGTTAAAAGAGTATTATTTTTATGATGCAAAATGCGGTGATGACATATATGAAGAATACGATATAAAAGACGAGGCATACAAGGAATTATTACGGTTGTGTTTTTCATATTGCGATATGGTGTCGTTTTATATACATGATCCGGGAAAAATTGATCTGGAAAAAGAATTGGAGCCGTATCGCATTCCCGTATCGGATATAAAGTTTGATAAACATAGATATTTTGATATATATCCCTATACCAGATCGAGATACAGATTTTACAGATTGTGTCCGCAGTTGAAAGAACTGATGGAAAACCATGCAGACAGTATATTTGAATGGTTAGACGGTTGGGGCTTTCATAATCCTGAAGATCCTGCTTTCTATCGCAGTGATGGTAGCGTGTTCTTTGCCTCTGTTATACATGAAGGTGAGTTGCGGTTAACTCCAAGAGAAGGAGAGGACATTACTGCTTTGTTGCAGCTTTCTGTTTGGTGGAAAGATCACAGACAGCATAAGCGGATGTATGGAATTGAATCGGATTCTTATGATTAAATACTTGTCACATATTTCAATTCAATTTGTCTTGTACAATTCAAAAAGGAGCTTACTTGTTATAGTAGGCTCCTTTTTCGATCTTGTGGAAAGTGCTGCTGTTTGTTTTATTTTGTATTGTAAGTTATTCACAGTCACTGCGAAAATTGATATTACCTTTTCCGACAAGTGCCCAATACTGGTCTTCATCGTCATCGATCTCAATTCTTTCTACCATACCTTCAAAGCTTTTTACAATGGTATAACAATGCCTTCCAAGATTGTCTAGGCAGGTCGGATTGTATACCAATACTTCATCCAACAGCATAACGGACACCATTGAGGAATCAGAGCAGAATTCCCCCAACACTTCTTTATTATCGGTATTGACGATTAGATTGCCTACGCAGTCACCGCCATCGGTTGTAAAATAAGTATTGATTCCGAGCATTTCCAATGCCTCGCCGTATTCACAATCCCCCCAGTCGCAGTCGTCCTTTACGATGTAGCAGGGATCGGTAATGATAATATCACCTTTAAATTCCATAAAAACCTCCACTTATCAAAATATTTTATATTTCTTTGAGATTTTATCAAGCGCTCCGTAAAGCGGAATGCCGCCGCCATAGCAGACGATGGCTTGTCCAATTTATGTCACCACTCCCTATTATTTGAGAGATGTATTAATTTGGAATTATATTTGAAGTGAAGAAGTATTATTTCAACCAATTTTTGTGCACCAATAACCAAAAGGCAATATCCGAAACCAAATAAATACCTACAAGCAAAGAAAAAACTATTATACCTGCAAAACAATTAACCAGAAACGAAGCATCGT
>SVRY01000048.1 GCA_015064585.1 Oscillospiraceae bacterium | reverse complement strand
CATTCGATGTGGTGGGAATTTTACTTATCGCGGTTCGAAGGAAAAATACGAAATGGATTTGGTTTGTCCTTGCGATTGTATTCATTTTCATCTAGAGGCTATACCGATAAATAGAGATGAAAACGGGAATGCTTTGCCAAACAACCCCAAGCCAATAGATTGAATGTTGACCTTTTGTTCGTTTTTACCTCGATTTTTGACCTTTTTGCTCGTTTAAGGCAACAAAAAAGCCTAATTTGTCTACCAAACAAATTAGGCTTTTTTGAACTAAGTGTTCCGCAAGCGGAACGTGAAATATGCTTCGCAAGTGAAGCGCACATCGTGCGTGAAGTGTGCCGGTTCTATAATAAATGTTGGGGTGACCGACAGATAGAGCTAAAAAAACAAAAAAAGAAGAGCATATCTGACAAAAATCTGATAGAATGAAGTTACCACACAAAACATTCATACTGTGTTAAGTTTTTTGGGGTGTCAAAATGCACCTGAGCCTCAAATTAAAGAAGGGGAATTTCCATTTGAAATCGTATATGAGATTGACGGAAAGATCATAACTATAAATGATGTTTACATTTGTGAATTTGATGGGTTCGATTGGAGCGAAGGCGTTGGCAAACATAGGAAATGGAAAGGTTATTTGAAAAGCTCCTGTGTGGAAGAGCTTGTCCTGCTTGAAGACGGTGACCTGAAATTTGCTGTTAGTGTCGGTTCTCCTGAGTATTATATGAGCGATCCCGATTGTGCGTATTCCGAAAATATCCCCTCCATATATTACATTAAACCTAACGAGTTTGGCGGTACTACCTCCGGTACTTTAGATATAGAACCGTTGTTAGAACAGCATAAATTGAAACTTATCAGCTGGGAGTTTTCTAAACCAATTCAAAATTTCTTTGAATAACTTGGTAAGAGTTTTTTGAATGATGTTTGTCTTCGGCAAATGATGTTAGCTTCGCTAACGATGACGGCTCCGCCTGTGAAATATTTGCTTCGTAAATGTGAAATGTTCGCTGACGCGAATGTGGGTAAAATATTTTACTATAACCGTTATCAAACTATCCCCAAAAAGAATCAGCCTATGAGGTAATATCGATGGATCATGCATATTATGCAAGAATGGAAGATATCAACGAATTGCACTGTTTTTATTCCGATCATGTACGCTGGTTAAACCCTGAAACGGATTTTGATCTGATCAAAGAATATTTCAGCTATTTTGACATTCACAATGACACTGACACATATTTCGGTATCAATTTAAAAGACATAAAAACAGACTATTCAATAAACGAATATAACGCAGGGCATCTTTGCGGGGTGATAGTAGACGGGAAGGTTTTATCCTTGGCAGGTGTTGCGTTTGGCTCGCAAAAAGAATGGGAGATCTGCGCAGTCAGCACTCACCCCGACTACATGGGAAACGGTTTCTCAAAAGCAGTATGTTCTTTCATTGCTAAATATATCATTGAGCACAATCACGCGGCAATTTGCCAGACGCATCCATCCAATTTCGCAATGCAAGCCATTATGAGACAGATCGGTATGAAACAGTACTATCCTCAATCCGATTGTAAAAAGACAACAGAAAAAGACAATCCAACATCCATTCCGCCGTGGGACGAGATCGTTTCGTATATGTATGATAAAGAATTGTCCGGCTTTTCGGATCGGATTGTAAAAGTGATGTATTCTAAGGACGGTTCGAGACGGATAATTGTATTAAAAAGCGAAAGAGGTTTTTATATAACGACTGTTGAAATCATTCGCGTGTTTGATGAAGATGAGTGGCAATATTTTTGCAAGGACGATAACGCTTATCCTGCGTGGTGGGAAACAGATTGGAAGTTTAAAACAAAGTCGTTTTACGATTCACCGGAAAATGCTTTAAAAGGTCTTTTGGATGATCCTGAAATAAAAGCACTTTTTGAATAATATTAAAAATAATGATTCTTTGTGCTGCCACTTAACAGTTTTGCCAATGGATGGATTGAACTGACGCGTTTAAAAAGAACCTCCAATAGTGAATTTCCGATTTTTATTAGGCACGGAAGAGAACTGTATCCAAAGTATTATTGACAAAGCAGGCTGTATCTGTTATAATATACCAAACAATTTGTTTTTAGAAAGAAGGTAGCTTTTATGAGCTTTTTGAAAGGTAAAACTGCTATTATTACCGGTGCAGGATATGCTGCACTGTCCGATGGCAGATGCGGATCCATCGGATACGGCATTGCTACTGCATATGCCAAAGAAGGCGCGAATCTGGTGATCACCGGACGCAATGTTGCCAAACTGGAAAAGGCAAAAGAAGAATTGGAAAAACTGTACGGCATCAAGGTGCTGATTATGGCGGCTGATATTGCCGCAGGCTCCGATAACGAAGCAACAGCTAAGGCTGTTGTCGAAAAGGCTATGGAAACATTTGGAAGAATTGATGTTCTGATCAACAATGCGCAGGCATCCGCTTCGGGAGTGACCATTCAGGATCATACCACCGAGCAGTTTGATCTTGCCATGTATTCCGGACTGTATGCCGCATTCTACTATATGAAGGCGTGCTATCCCTATCTGAAGGAAACAAAGGGTAGCATCATCAACTTCGCTTCGGGTGCAGGTCTGTTTGGCAATTACGGTCAGTGCGCATACGCCGCCGCCAAGGAAGGCATCCGCGGTCTTTCCCGCGTGGCTGCCACCGAATGGGCAAAGGATGGCATCAACACCAATGTAATTTGCCCCCTTGCTTGGACTGCACAGCTGGAAAAATTCCAGATGGCGTATCCCGAGGCATTCAAGGCAAACGTAAAAATGCCGCCTGCAGGTCACTACGGTGACTCTGAACTGGAAATTGGCCGTGTTTGTGTGCAGCTGGCATCTCCCGATTTCAAGTATATGAACGGCGAAACCCTTACGCTGGAAGGCGGTATGGGTCTGCGTCCTTGATACGGAATATGAAAAAGCGCTTCGAAAGGAGCGCTTTTTTATAAAACCAAAAGCAAATTTTATCCCGTGGGGCTGCTTGCATTTTCATTTGGTGTGTGATACAATAAAATAAAAAAGGATTTTGATATATGATAAAATTACGTGATTTTACAAAGGAATTTTCCTCAAGAGATCCCGATGTGATCTGTTATAACGGATTGTACTATGCTTGTGCCGCTTCGAACAACGATTCTATCAGCATTCTCTGTGCTGATCGTATAGAGGGGTTAATGACTGCTATGCCCAAAAAGGTGTATAGCTCAGAGCCGGGAAAACCGTATTCCAAGCAATTATGGGCGCCTGAATTGCATGTGCTTGACGGCAAATGCTATATCTATGTGGCATGCGACGACGGGGATAATCATAACCACCGTATGTACGTTTTGGAAAACGGCTCCTCCGATCCCATGGATCCCTACACTATGCACGGGAAAATTTCTGATTCTACCGATAAATGGGCAATTGACGGAACTGTTATCCATTGGAACGGTAAGCGCTACTTTGTTTGGTCGGGTTGGGAGGGAGATACCAACATATGTCAGAATCTATATATAGCTGAAATGAAAAGCCCCTATGAACTGTGCTCAAAACGTTTTCTGATCTCCACGCCCGAATACGATTTTGAAAAACTGGGAGCAACAGGTGAAGAGGAATCTCCCTTTATCAATGAAGGGCCTTATGGGGTAGTTATTGACGGAGAATTATACATAACCTATTCCGGCGCGGGTTCCTGGTGCGAGGATTATTGCATTACCGTCTTGAAGCTGGTGGGAGAAAATCCCCTTGACAAAGGGGCTTGGGAAAAGTTTGATGCTCCTATTTTTACAGGTAATGATCTTGTCAAAGGTGCGGGACATTGTTCTGTTGTCACCGATGCAAAAGGAATGCACGTATTCTTCCACGCATGGGAAAAGGATGAAACAGTTATAGAATGGAACCGTGTTGCCACATGGCAGGGGGAAGTGCGTTTGGATGGGGGTAAACTGATAATAGAATGACAAAAAAGACGAATTTTCAAACGAAATTCGTCTTTTTTCTCAATGTGCGTTTTTTGTTTCTTTTGCGATCTTTTAAAAACATGGATTTTGTGGATAAATCGGTTATTATAATACATCTTTTTGTTAAAAAATCTTGCATTTCGTCCGTTTTGTCGTAATAATCGTTCTTTATTTTTATTCATTTTTGTGATATACTAAAAAAAAACAGAAAGGAGGATTGTGTTTGAAAATTGTAAATTTTGGATCCTGCAATATTGATTATGTGTATCAATTGGACCATATTGTTAAGGTAGGAGAAACCGAACACAGTAGCCAACGGGACGTATTTCCCGGCGGAAAGGGACTTAATCAGTCTATTGCCGTTGCCAAAGCGGGAGCTAAAGTCTATCATGCCGGTTGCATAGGCTCTGATGGAGCGTTGCTTCTTGACACCATGACCGACTGCGGCGTGGATGTTTCCTTTGTGCAAAGAGTAAATGAACCCAGTGGTCATGCTGTAATTCAAGTAAGCAATCAAGGGGAAAACTCCATTTTTATTCACTCGGGTGCAAACGGCATGTTCACAAAAGAATATATTGACAGCGTTCTGATGAATTTCGGTAAGGGGGATCTGCTGCTTTTGCAGAACGAGATCAATAACATCTCCTATATTGTAGAAAGTGCCCACCAAAGGGGAATGCTGACTGTTATCAATCCATCGCCTATTGATGATAATATTGAAAAGATTGATTTTAATATGATATCCTATGCGGTGCTTAACGAGATCGAAGGGGAATATCTTTCGGGATGTAAGGAGCCTGCCAAGATTGTTTCGGCTCTCAGAAAAAAGCATCCCGAATTAAAGGTGGTATTGACCCTCGGGGACAAAGGCTGTATGTATCACGATGGAAAAGAATTGTATTTCCATTCGGCGTATGATGTGCCTGTGGTGGATTCCACTGCTGCGGGAGACACCTTCCTTGGATACTTTGTTGCATCGTTAGCCGAAGGCTTGGAGCCTGCCGCGATGCTGGAGCGAGCCTGTATTGCATCCGGGTTGGCGGTTGCCGGTAAAGGGGCTGCACCTTCCATTCCGTATGGCGAGGATGTAAAAGCCGCATATGGTTTTTTGCATCCTAAGGATTCCGGTTTTGTGGCAGGCGAAGGGGTGCAACAAAAGATAGATAACTATATATTGAAAAATATACAGACTGCAACACTTTCGGAGCTTGCTGCTCAATTGGGATATTCCTCTGTGTACACGGGACATATTGTAAAAAAGGTTACCGGACGCAGTTTTGCCAAGTACATACAGGAAAAGCGCTGTTCAATAGCTGCCAAGCTTTTGCGGGAAACCGAATTGCCCATTTCACAGATCATCCATCAGATCGGATACAACAACGAAAGCTTTTTCAGAAATAAATTTAAGGAATTGTACGGCGTTTCACCGCTGTCATATAGAAAAACTTTGAAAAATCAAGGGGGTAAAAAACCATGAGCTGTAACCACGAGATTCTGCCAAGTTATGACAAGCATCCCACATGGGAGCGTTACGAGAAGGAACTGGATGTGGAGTATAAACAGTCCTTCGAAGAAGGGAAGGATATTGAACAGTACAAAGAACTGTTTGATGCTGTGTTCCATATGCCCAACAACAAATACAAGGAAAAAATGGCAGATGTGTTGTTTACCCTTGTCAGTGAAGCTCCCATGAGAGAAGGATATCCTTATGTGGAGCCAAGTGATCTTCCCTCCATTCAGGCAGCAAGAAAAGCGTATGATCTGGATATGCCAATGCCGAGTGATGAAGTTTTAAACGATAAAATGCTGGGCGCTTGGTACGGTCGAATTTGCGGCTGTTTGCTTGGCAAGCCCGTTGAGGGTATCATGTCCTGGGAGTTGCAAGAAATCCTGAAGCGTACCGGCAACTATCCCATGACTCGTTATATCGATAAAGAAGAGATCACCGAAGAGGTGGGCAAGGATCTGTCTTGGAATATTGCCGCCTGCGCATATCCCAGAGATTTCGGACGCATGCCTCCCGATGATGATACCAACTATATGATTGTAGCTCTGCGTCTTCTGCAGTGGCACGGCAGAGATTTTACCTCTGAAAAGGTGGCGTATACATGGCTGGGAACACAGGTGAAGGATGCTTACTGCACTGCAGAACGCATTGCCTACCGCAATTTTGTCATGGGTTACCGCCCTCCCGAATCGGCGCAGTACAAGAACCCCTACAGAGAATGGATTGGAGCGCAGATTCGCGCTGATGTGTTTGGATATATCAATCCCTGCGATCCTCAGACTGCCGCAGATATGGCGCACAGAGACGCTTCGATTTCTCATATCAAGAACGGTATTTACGGCGAAATGTGGGTTGCTGCCATGCTTGCCGCTGCATATGGATGTGATGATGTGGAAAAGGTGATCCGCCGCGGTATGGCGGAGATTCCCGAGAAGTCCAGAACCTATGAGGCACTGGAGAATATTCTTAAAATGTATCACGACGGCGTTTCCATGGAAGATTGCTTTGCTGACATTCACCGCAGATGGGATGAACGTAACGGTCACGATTGGACACATACCGTTTCCAATGCAGAGATCGTTGCCGCTGCGCTTTTGTACGGTGAAAAAGATTA
Source organism: Oscillospiraceae bacterium (assembly GCA_015064585.1). GTDB lineage: Bacteria > Bacillota > Clostridia > Oscillospirales > CAG-272 > SIG655. The sequence goes on along the minus strand of SVRY01000048.1, from coordinate 9,452 downwards.
TGGCCGTTCGGTTGGCTTGGCAGTTATGACAGGCTTGGATACAGACTGCAACGGCGCCACTGTCGGCTCGATTATGGGTGTGATGCTGGGTTATAATGCGTTGCCCGCTTCCTTTACCGACCGTGTTTGTGATACACTGGAAAGCAACATTATGGGATACCATAAGGTTTCCATTCGAGAAATGGCAAAGAGACTTATGCCTTTTGTCAAGAAAACAGTATAATTGTTTGGAGGAACTATGAAAAAATCAATTAAATGGATTGCTGTGCTGTGCTTATTTGCGCTAATGTTGCAGGCGTGCGGAAGCAAGAAAACAAATAATGGTAATAATATCTCCCCCGAAGATGAAGTGATAGATGATCCTACTACGGTGACTCCTATTATAAAAACCGAAAAAGTGACCATTTCCGAAGGCGAACTGATGGATAAAATATCGGGTGGTTGGATCGGTCAGATGGTTGGTGTTGCTTGGGCGGCGGCTACGGAATTCCAGTATGCCGGGAAAATGATGCCTGCAACATCAATGCCCACTTGGAATCCATCCATGATCAACAATGCTTTTGGTCAGGATGACCTGTATGTGGAAATTCCTTTTTTGGATGCCATGAAAGAAAACGGTGCGAACTGTGATCCTTCATACATTGCGGAAAAATTCCGCGATTCTAAGTTTGCGCTGTGGCATGCAAACTATATGGGTAGAGAAAACCTGCTCAACGGTATTATGTTCCCTGAGTCGGGTAGTTATTTGTATAACTATCACGCAGACGATATTGACTGGCAGATCGAAGCTGACTTCCTTGGTATGATGTATCCCGGAATGGTGAATGCGGCAGCTGAACGTGCTTTTGAGCTGGGACATATTATGAATTATGGTGACGGTGTTTACGGCGGTGTATTTGTTTCCGCTATGCATGCGGCTGCGTTTACAGCAAACTCCGTTGAGGAAATTTGGAGAGCCGGAATTGAAGTGATTCCCGAAGGAACCGAATTCAGAACACTGCTGGAAGATGTGGTGAAAAGCTATGAGGCCGGAGATTCTTTTGAAAAGAACTGGCGTATGTTGGAAACCAAATGGGCAGGAAATGATCTTTGTCCTGAACTGCCCGGCAAGAGTAATATTGATGCAAAATTGAATTCCGGATATATTTTACTGGGAATGCTGTACGGTGAGGGCGATTTGGACAAAACGATTCTGCTTAGCACTATGTGCGGACAGGATAGTGACTGTAATCCTTCCAGCGCAGCTTCTGTTCTCGGTAATTATTACGGAGCGTCTAAACTGCCTGAAAAATACAAATCCGGGTTGGATTATGTAAACACAAAGTTCTCTTATACAAATTACAATTTTAATGATGCAATGCAGCTGAACATTTCTTTGACAAAGGAAGTGATTATAAGAGAGGGCGGCACAGTAAGTGACGGAAAATATACCTTTGACAAGGATATTGTGTATAATCCTGTAAAGTTTGAGCAGTGGCCCGACGGTGTATTTGTTTATCTGAATCTGGGCATGAATGGCAATACCGTATCCTTCAAAGAATTGACTCCTTACAGTAAAAATGAAAAGGTTCTCGGTTATACTCTGGATATGGGTGACGGATACGTATTCAACAATGCGGTTCCTGCTAAATATACCTATGCAAAGAGCGGCACGTATATAATTACTGTGACAGTTACCGGTGATAAGGGGACTCAGTTCGAGATGAAAAAGGTTGTAAATGCCTCATTGGCTGAGGCGGCAGTGCTCGATACGATGATTATTTGTAACGTGCTCTCCCCCTACGGCGGCGGTTCCAGAGATATTGGTATAATCTGTGACGGTGTAGTACCCGGTGTAGGCACTTCCAATGATAAACTGCAGTATGATACTTATATTTTGGGTGACCCTCACGGCAATCCCGGCGCAAGAGATGCATATATAGGCTATGTATATTTGCAGAAGAAGACTGTTTCACAGATCGTATTCACCGAAGGCGGTCATTTTGGAAACGGCGGATGGTTTATGGGCGGAACATTGACCATCGAAGTGTTGAATAACGGAAAATGGGAAAAGGTTGAGTTTACCTCTTCTCCCGAATATCCAACCTCGGGCAATGAGACCGGTAAATTTGGCAAGTCGTATGAGACCTTTACCTTTACACTGGATAAACCCGTTAGCTGCGAAGGCGTACGTCTTTACGGTATGGGCGGCGGCGGTGCCGCATTTATCAGTGTAAGCGAGCTGGTAGTAAAATAATGATTTAATAAAAAAGTATCTGTCAGCAGATTTTGTTGGCAGATACTTTTTTTCTTCTTTTATGAGTGGATGTTTTTGCATTTTGGACAGATGATTTCGGCATCATTGCTGATAGGGGTAATATTTCGATAGAACATCCGACCTTCCATGTATTTTTGATAGAGCAAATGCTCCCTTTTGTTCACGAAGAAGTCGTCATCTTCTTGCTTTTTGAAATTGGTTACTGCAGTGGCATAATAAGGTTTATTGCTCTGCGGGCAGATCGCCTGCAATATTTTGGTGCGGCATGCGTTGCAGATATATACTGATGTGATGTGCGCAGATTCTGAATCGCCCATTACCAGTGGCTTCCCGCAGAAAGGGCAGGCGGTATGCTCTTTGTCTGAATAGATCATACCGCGCAATAAAACCTGTTGGAGCCGACGGAAGGATTCAATGTCAAAGATACTTAAGCAAAGAAATGAATTGTTACATTGGGTGGGGGATACAAAAATATATTCTTTTGCGGGATATTTGGATTTAAAACGAATAAGGGCTTTTTGGCGTTGCTTTAAATTTTCGGGACAAGGGATCAGTACGATTCTGTATACGATATTCTTTTTGAATGTAAACCGAAGTGCTTGATATTCGCCGCTTTTGATCGTGTCAATGTGCAACTTCCAATTGGCAAAATTGCCTTCGGCATGCAGATTGAAAAAATCCAGCGGCTTGTTATCAAATACAAAATTGAAATGGCCCGCGGCAAATAGCGAAAGGAGTGTACAGTAGGTTTGGTATCCCGGACTTGCCGAAACGCTTTTTTCATTTTCCAAATCGATTGTTTCCAAATCGTGATCCGAAAACCATTTGAGTAACAGATATACCTGATGGTAGTCTTTATGCACGCGAAAAATGGTGGACTTTTTGAGCGTAAACTTATGAGTCAGTTTTTTACAGCGTTTATAGATTGGTGTTCCCAGTCGCGCGCTCAGTACCCGTTCGATAAATAACAGTTTGTCCATGCAACGTTCGGTGGCGACGCGGTATTGGTCATAATCGCGCACATAGCCGATGTGCAATTTTCCGATGGCAAGGAAGTAAGCCAAGTGGTTTTCCCGTTCCAGTAAATTGAATTTCAGATTGCGGTTGGCAAACAGAATGTCTTGTAAAAGTCTCATGTTTTGCCGTACCAATCGCAAAATGATATTCACCATGCGGACAAATCCGATATTCTCATAAATAACGTAATTGTCTTCATGTTTAACAGTCAGCAGTTTTTTTGGCTTAATACCGTTTTTTGTAAGCTCACTCCAAAGCTCGCTGTGTACGGATGCATGAACAATGGTTTGATTATTGATCACACGTACTGATTCCACAGGCATGATTTCACCGGTGTCTTTTAGCCGTGTGATCGGATGTGAAAAAATACGTTTAATGGCGGGCAGAACTTTGATGATCTGATCCAGTGTCTGTTCCAGTGACTCAAAATCAAAGTTTTCGCGAAGTGCAAACAGATTGACCCGACTCATTGTATACGAGTCAAACCGATCATACGCAATGTTGTTGTTTTCTTTGGCAAAGCGCAGGACCTGAGTATATTCATCTTCCGAATGCGCAAAACTCATGTTTTGTAATATATCCTGTGGCATGGATCAGTCCTCATTCAGCTTCAGAATAAATTCACTGCAACGTGTAAGTCCCTTCTTCTTGAATTCAGCTGCAAGATGTTCTTTGTTTTCAATACTCTTGAATTCGAGTTTGCTAACTACCTTGCTGAGCAGAATTTTTTCCAGTGCGTCATGTTTAACCGTTTCAGAGGGGGTGAAGCAGGCGCAGTAGATGGAAATAAAGTCTTCCATTTGATTGGCAATACGGTTACCAAAGGAGATGTTGTAGGGAGCAAGCAGTTCTTCTACTTCTTTTACAAGCGTATTTGTGCTGATATCAAGCTGTAGGGTGCTCTTGGCTTCGTTGAGAAGCTCTATAAATGTTTCGGCAGAAATGTATCGCCGAGGAAGAGGATCATGATAGGAAACAACTTTAGCAGCGCGCTTGTTGAAGTTCATGGTATGCGCACGGTCATAAACCTTATCGCTGATTTCAAAGGTACTTTCGTCTCGGTTTGCAGTACCGATAAACCATACATTTGTGGGAATTTGGATGGTATGGCCGTCGGTCAGTGCTGTGTAAGGATACAGTTCATCGTCTTCGGTACGATACAGCCCCACATTGAGCAGCTTGATTGCACGCTTGTCTTCTTCATTTTCCATCAAAGACAAAAAGTCGGAAAAATAGTATTCAATGCGGCTGAGGTTCATTTCATCAAGCACGATAAAGGTGATGCGCTCGGGATTCAGTTTTGCTTTGTATAATGCTTGTGTGAATTTTTTGGGTGTGTAGGTGCGGCTGAATTCGTTATAGTAGCCCAGCAACTCATTCTTATCTCTCCATGAGGATTCGATTTCGATGATGTCGCAGTTGCCGTAAATTGCTTCGGTAAAGATTTTGGGAAGACTTGTTTTACCGGTACCGCTCATACCTTGCAGGATAGTAAGTCTTGTGGCACCAAGCCCCGCGATAAAGGCGGCAATGTCTTCGGGGGTATAGGACAGATGCAAACGGGAATCCCTGGCGTAATTTACAATGAATTGAACCAGTCCCTGCAAAGTAGGTTCTTCAGGAGCAGTTTCTTGTATGGCGGCAAGTTCTTCGGAAAACTCAGGTATTTTGCGATCCAATTCCGAAAAAGCAGGGCAAGGCTCCGCACTCATCTCAGGTAGTGCGCTGCCTGCCGCTGCTGTTGATACAGCGGCAACGTGTCCTGCGGAAGACATACGGCGCCTGCCGCCTCTGCCGCCAAATTCATTCAGCATGCCCTGCGTATAGGGTTTGCGGATCAATATAATTACGACAATTGCCATGATGGCAAGGAAAAAATAATAGGAGTTACTTTGGATTTTATATTTTACGGTAATATCACCGATATACACGATTTTGTTAAGCCACGCCAGCACGCCTTCTTCATTGAGTTTCTGTACGATCTCGTAGTATTTTCCAAACAGACCGATCAGCAACGAGAAGACAGAGCCGCCAATCACTTCCCAAAGCGTGATTTTATAAAAGAATTCGGATTTGCTGATAAGAGATACCAGTGAAGCGACAGCGAGGGCAATTGTAATGGTCAAAATAGCGAATAATGCAAAGGATACCAATTGAAAGCCCGGACCCAAAGAGTTATAGGTGTTGAATAATTTATAACCGTTCAAATGGACGCTTTCCATATAAGCAGGTTCAATGAAGGTAACCTTGATGATATCGGTCAGAGAGGATGCGATGGTAATTGCTGAAATAATAAACCCGTAAGCAAAAAACTCGATGCGCGCATATTTGGATTTGCTGTTCGTGTCCAGGGGGATATCTTGATAGGCGCTTCTGGATACAAATGCCAAAACAATTGCCGATACGGAAGACAGGATAAAGGGCCAATAGCCGCCTGCAGAGTAAGACCCTATACGGTTGGGGGACGCGTTTTGAACGGTGGCATACGCAATACCTGCGATATAATAAAAACCGGTGACAAAGGTATTGTATGCAATTAAACGCTGCACCGATTCGGCGTAGATTTCATCGGGTGCTGAATACCGTCTGACACATTTTAAAAACTGTATAAAACTGATGGCAGTAAATACAAATAAAGCGGCAAAAATAATCAGGTTGATAAAATTGCCCGAATCGGCGGAGAGAATATGGATGGGCTTGAATTTAGTTATTTCATCTCTGGCAATCCCGGGTACAGCGTGTGTGTAGAACGAAATAAAAAACAAGGACAGAAGCAGGATCATGCTGAAAACGCTGATGCCGAGAATCACTTGTTTGCGCATATTTTCGGGAATTCTCAGTGTGATATGCATCGGTTCAGCTTGTTTCTTTTTGGGCTTTTGATTATACAAAGTACTACCTCCTATTATTTACAGAACACTTCAATATAGTGATCGATGGCTTCCGCAATGATTTCGGTGGCGCTTTTTCTGCTTTTTACCTCATCTACTGCGGTTTCTTTATGTTCCAAATTCTTATAGACTGTGAAGAAATGACGCATTTCATCAAATATATGGGCAGGTAACTCAGAGATATCCCGAAAGTGATTATAAGTGGGATCAGTGAAGGGGATGGCAATGATTTTTTCGTCGCGTCTGCCCGAATCATACATGGTGATGACACCAATGGGATATGCCCGTACCAAAGACATCGGTTCCAAAGATTGCGAGCATATTAAAAGAACATCCATGGGGTCGCCGTCGTCGCCGTATGTACGGGGAATAAAACCGTAGTTGGCAGGATAATGGGTGGATGTATATAAAATACGGTCAAGGATGATCAGCCCGGTTTCCTTGTCCAGCTCATATTTTTTCTTGCTCCCTTTGGGGATCTCTATTACGCAAATAAAATCTTCGGGCGTAATGCGCTTAGGGGAAATATCGTGCCATATGTTGGACATAAAGTTCCTCCTATTAACAGGATATAGATTTGTTTATATTATACAATAAACATTTGTCATTTGCAATAGGTTTGTAGGATTGTTTGTAAATAAAGTTTGAACAAATATGCCTTTCTTGGAAAATAATACTTGCAATTCGGGAAGAGAATGGTATAATAATAGAAAAGCAATTTGATTGTGGAGCAAATGTATGAAATACGAACAGTTAAAACTTTTTTCGCATGATGAAATACAAAAAGCCATTTTTGATGGTGAGGTGCAGAAATTATACATGATCCCGCTGTCGGTTGGGGAATATAGCAACGATTCTGAGTATGCACAGGATATTTGTTTGATGCTTTTGGGTCACAAAAATTCCAAAGTACGTGCCAATGCTGTACTCGGGTTTTCCTACATTGCACGTAAACACCAAACACTGGATGAAAGTATTATTCCGCTGCTGCAATATGAATATGATAACAATCAAACTGAGCGCGATAGGATACGGGAGGCGATTGAGGATATAAGTCTTTTTCTTGGTTGGGGCGACAAATTTACGTTTGCCGGATCCGGCATGAAATGATATGAAAAGTTTACAACTATCTTTTGAGGCGGTTGCTCCCATTTTTTTGCTTATGTTGACGGGGTATGTCCTGCGGGCGGCGCAGATCGGAACCAAAGCTGTTTTTGACGGTATTAACAAGCTGATCTTTCGTGTGTTTTTGCCGGTTTTACTATTTTATAATATTTATAAAACCGACAAAAATGCGGTTTTTGACGGGAAACTGATTTTGTTTTGTACTCTCGGTATCCTTACCGTGTTTTTTATCGGATACTTTGCCGTGCGTAAATGTACGCAAGAGAATGCGCGGCGCGGGGTGATGCTGCAGGGCTTTTTTCGCTCCAATGTTGCCTTTTTGGGTATCCCGCTTGTAGGGTATATTTGCGGAGGCGATGCCATAGGAGTGGCCTCCCTTACGGTATCTGTGGTCGTGCCGCTTGTAAATATACTGGCGGTGGTATGTCTGGAACGTTTTCGCCATGGCAAACCAAAGGTTTTGGTTTTATTGAGGAGAATTGTTACCAATCCTCTGGTGATCGGATGCGTGATCGGGCTGCTTTTTTCGATGCTTGACCTGCATCTGCCGACAGTTTTGGAAACCGCAGTGTCGGATGCTGCCAAGATCGCCACCCCGCTTGCCATGATCGTTTTGGGGGCAAGCTTCACTTTTTCCGGCCTGCAAGGATATGCAAAGGATGTTTTTATTACCGTGTCGGCAAAACTGATCATTATTCCGCTTGCGGCGGTCATGATTGCGGCATTGCTTGGCTTTCGCAATGAGGGGCTTGTATGCATTCTTTGCACCTTTGGAACGCCCGTGGCGGTGGCATCCTTTTCTATGGCGCAGCAAATGGACGGAGATGAGATGCTGGCTTCCCATGTGGTGGTCGTTTCTTCCGCATTTTGTATTTTGACATTGTTTCTGTTCATTTTTGTACTGGATTATTTACGTTTGATTTGACTTGACAGTTCAGGCATATAGGTATATAATAATCTGAGAATCATGGATATTTTGAGGTGGATATGAAAACGAATTACCATACACATACGATGCGTTGCAATCACGCAAGAGGCTTTGACAGGGAATACGTACAGGCTGCCATTGCGGCAGGTGTGGAGGAGCTGGGTTTTTCAGACCACTCGCCGTATATATTTAAAGACGGACACATGTCGGGATTCCGCATGTCTCTTGCGGCATATGATGATTATTTTGACAGTATTAGTGCCCTTAGAGAGGAATTTAAGGATAAGATCCGTATTTATATCGGCGTTGAAATGGAATATTACAAGGATGATTTCAAGGAAACATTCCAATTTTTACAAAAAAAGCCCATTGATTATCTGATTCTCGGTCAGCATTTTGTGGACAGCGAGCCGGGAAAACTGTATAACGGCGGTGCGTCTGACGATGAAGAAAGACTGGTTTCCTATGTTGACCGTGTGATCGAAGCAATGGAGCTTAGGGTGTATTCCTATGTTGCTCACCCCGATATTATCCATTTTACAGGTCCCGAGGAAAAATACCGCATGGAAATACGCCGCCTTTGCAAGGCGTCGCTTGCCACCGAAACGCCGCTTGAGATCAATCTTTTGGGCATTCGTGATTCCCGACATTATCCGAACCCGATTTTTTGGGAAGAAGCGGGAAAGCTTGGCTGTCATGTCATTTATGGCTGTGATGCGCACGGTCCCAAAACTGTTTCGGATGATGCATCGGCAAAGATTGCCGATGCATTGGTAAACAAATACCGCCTTGTTAAGGAAGAATATTTGAGATTGAAGCTGAAATGAATTTATATATGGATAGAAGATCTGCTGAATGCTTTTGGCAGATCTTTTTGTTTGTTTTTACAAAAAGCAGCCTTCATGTTTGTACAAAATAGCTTTTCGCAAATTGCAATAGCAAGTTGCGAAATTTTTAAAAATGATGTTAGGTTTTTTAAGTTTTGTTGTCTTATATAGGTGAAGGGGAAAAGTGTGCCCTTGTGAAAATTTTTGTTTCTTTACAAAACTTAACAAATGGTAAAAGATATGTGCTATAATGAAATGGGAGATACTTCCGTTTCATTAGAGAAAAGGAGGTATTTCCGTGATCGTGAAAAAATGTTGCTTTGGTGTTATTTTCATTCCTATTCTGAAACGCAGTTTTACCCAAACGGCAGGACGTTAAGGGCGCTGTTTGGGGATCGTTGCCCGTA
>SVRY01000047.1 GCA_015064585.1 Oscillospiraceae bacterium | reverse complement strand
CTTAAAGTAATTGGCGCTTTGGCTGGACGCATCTTTGAAATCTTTGAAAGTAAAGCGTCGCTCGGTCATATCATTTGCCACGTGGACCATAGCCAGCTTTTCCGGCTCTCTTCTTGCAATGGCATCTACCGTATCGAAGGCAAAATTGTAGCGTTCTTCGTCCGAGAAGGTCATGCCCTGGAATACACCGTTCTCATCCTCCTGGGCGTTTACAAATTTATTGCACAGCAGGGGCTGGGCAGCCTTGCCCTTACGGCTTTGGCCGATGAACAGAGGCTGGTCCGTGGTATCGGAGGCCATGATCATGGAAAGGAACACGCAGTCCTGACCGTCCAAAGCGATCATGCCGTGGGGGGTAGAAGACTTATAGAAGATGGAATCGCCCTCACGCAGGATCTCTTCGTGGTCGCCCACTTTGATCCGCATGGAACCCTTCAGTACCAGGTCAAATTCCTGACCGGTGTGGGTGGTGGTGTGGATGGGCTTATTCTGGAGTTCTTCAGAATATTTATAAGTTACCCAATATGGGGTTGCGAGCTTCTTGCGGAACATGGGCGCCATGTCCTGAATGGTGATTCCGTCTTCGCTGGCGGTTACCAGACCTTTGCCACGACGGGTAACGGTGTAGCCGCTGAGCTTTGCACTATGACCTTCCAGCAGGACGGTGATCTCAATACCAAACACTTTGGAGCATTTGTGCAGGAAGGTAAAAGGCAGATCCACATTGCCGGATTCGTACTGGTGATAAATCTCTTCGCTTACCTCCGTCAGCTCAGCCATCCTCTTCATGCTGTAGCCCAAAATCTCCCGCATACCTCTGATACGGGTAGCGATGTCCATAAGCTGAGTAGAGGGATTCGTGTTAGCCATGGTAGGAGCTCCTTTCAGAAAATAAACTTGACAATAAAAAACGCCTCAAGAAACCTTCGTTCTTGAGACGAGTAAATATACCCGCGGTACCACTCAAATTGCAACCGTATGTTGCCGCTTCACGCTCCAACAAGCGCTATCCCTTAACGCGGGCAGACGTAAGCACCTGGCATACAGCTTCGGCACTTCGGCTCGGAAGTGATGGGTCGCATGGCACCATTCTGTCAGCTCACACCAAACGCTGACTCTCTGGGATCCTGGTTTGCCGGACCGTCTTCGTCGCAGCCTTTATCATATTGGCGACATTGTAACATGTACACGGATAAAAGTCAAATGTCTTTTTGTGAAAGAATGGCAGGATTTTTGCGGTGCGATTTGTTGAAAACAAACAAGAATACGCCCGCCAGCCTGACACAAGCAGCAATTCGAAACAATTGAATGGGAAAACGGGCAAAATCAATGATGCACGAATACCGGTGGCGGTGAGGAAAGAGAATTCTGCTGTCAAGTAAGGAACGATTTTGAAAATGTTTGCAATATGAAAGAAGGTGTTGTACAATAAAAAAAGAGGTGGAATTAGATGAGTTACGGCATTGATGAAATATACCGTCTATTCATGTGGGATATGCAATTATCCCATGAAGAAAACGAAGCAAATGAGCAAAAAGGTATTGAAGCAGCCAAGCAAATACAAAACCTGTTTCCTTTTATGCAGCCGATCGTTGTTACTCCGGGGCAAAGCAAAGTAGTCTGGGAGCCGTGCGCCAAAGTTGTTTCGATGCGAAGCGACGAAGAACTTGAGCCCTTTATCTTCAAACTTTTGGAATGGATCGCAGATCCGAACTGGCCCGGTGCGCTGATCATTTATGAAAGACTGACCCGAATGCCTTATGCGTCCATTGAATCTTATATTCGCACTTCCTGCGTTTTTGCCGAACGAAAGCATGATTCCGGTTGGCTTTCAATGCTGAAGGATCTGGACCGGGATATGCGCAACGGGCAAAACAGCTGGAAGGATTGAAACGTGGTATGTTTCATACAGAAAAGGCTTGACCGATGTGGTCAAGCCTTTTTTTGTAGGGCCCTTTGAACAAAACAGCTGATAATTTAGGACCGATTATTTCTTAGCAAATGGTAATTCCGTCATTCTGAGTTTCGCGCAGCCGTAAGGGATCAGCTCCATTTCCTGTTCATCCGAAATAGGCAATGTGGATTTGGGAATTTTGGCGCATACGATATCGAATCGCTCCTCAAATCCCCAATCAATTTGTTGCAGTTTGGCTTTGATTGCCACAGGCGGCATTTTGGACGAAAATGGGATTTCGGAAACATCATTTGTTTTTGCTGAAAGCTCCTCTGAACAAAAAGCATAATTCCAATTGCTTTGGGGAATCAATTCATAGTCGCAATATGGATATTGGCGCACCACCCCATCTCTCTCATATTCGTGCATACAAGCTTTATAAGTAATAGGAACAGAGAAAATCAGGGATCCGCATTGAACGGAATGAAGACCGTTTGGCCGGGCCTTAAAATGCGGTGTTGTATCAAAATCAATGGAGATCTCGATTTCCTTACCACCCGGTATATCCAATATTGCCTTGTCGCCGGAAAAAGTGGTTCCATTGATTTTTACGTTTTCAGCAAACGACGGAATCCGCACAACAAAGGTGAACGCATCACGGGATGATATCTTGTATTTTGCATTGTTTTTGAATGGGTACTCGGTTTCAAGGATAATGTGCTTGCCATCTGCATTCAGTTCGCTTGGTATCATAAACGAGTTGATGATCGTATTATCTTTATGCATAAATGCGCGCAATGCAAATTTGGGCCAGCCTTGGCTAAAGTTTGCGGTACAGCAACCGTAATTCGGTTCCAGTCCAAACAAATGCGATTCTTGTCCATTGGTTCCAAAAATCGGATTGCCTCGAAATGTTTCGCAGGAAATTTGATTGCTCATCTGTACATACTGATGTGTCCACATATCATCACTGATCGTTGCGGGCAATGCATTAAATGCCAACACCTCAAGACGCTCTGCCCAATTATCGTCACCTGTGTACGCATACAGGTGTTCATAAGAATACATCTGCTCAACAATGGCGCAGAGCTCCGTGCCCTGGATCGGGCTAACACCGGATAAGCATTCATCACCCGTAAAACTTTCGTAGACGGTTCCGTTATACTTGTCCAAAAGGCAACGCAAGGATTCCGCATGATTGGCATACGGCAGATCCAAAAGTTCACAGCATACCGCTTCGGACTTGAGCATCATGGCAAGATTTACAATATGGGTTTCAAACTTCCAATGGTTCACGGGGCGTTTCCAAAGATCTATAAAATCATTATAATCTGCACCCTGCTCTTTCAGAATACGTGCGAGATCTATGATCCAATCCTCGCGATATGTTTTGTGCAAGAAGTCAATTGCCAGAAAGGTTTCAAACCAACGGAATTTTCCCCAACCAAACAGAGAAATCGTTCCGTTCTTTAATAACGAATAATAATTTTTCAGAATGTCATGTAGGACTTGGGGGATTCGTTCGTCATTGGAACATTCAAAATAGACTACCAACACTTTGGAAATAAGCTGAACAGCCCAGGTATCGTATGTTATTCGCGCATCTTCATTACAAGGACAGATCCAACCATCGGCTTTTTGGAAAGAAAGAATTGCGTCGATATATTTTTTCGCCCGGGAGATCATATCTTCATTTTCCAGGAGATACGCAAGGGGAATAAAACCGTCCAGCCAATAGGGAACCCTTTCCCATCCCTCGCAATTACCGCCGATCCAAGCACTGTCGCGGACATCAGGCCAGATTTTGTCCAGATTTCCATTTAGACCATCTGCCTGAATTTGAAGTTGTCGCTTCAGCCAACCGCATGGTTTAACTTCGTTTGTTGTATAAAAATTCCATTTACGCATACGATGATCTCCTTATGTTCCGTATTCACAGCGGCGAATAATATGATTTTGATATGTTAGATCAAGCTCGTTAAAATAACCGCTCCAGCCCCACACGCGCACGATTAAGTTGGGGTATTTTTCGGGATGCTTTTGCGCATCCAACAATACCTCCCGGTTGATGGAATTTAGCTGTAACTGATGGCCACCCAAAGAAATAAACGCCTTCACCAATAACGCAATTTTCGTGATACCAATATCGTTTCTGAAAACCGAATCGTGTATTTCCAGGGTCAGGGGGCCGCCGTTGATTATTTTGGTCATATCATATTTGGTGAAGGACTGTATGATGGAAAGTAAGCCGTTTGTTTTGACATCCAAAGAAGGCGAAAAACTGGAAGAGTACGGTTCTGACGCCTTTCTGCCATCTGCCGTGGCGGGGCAGTTTACAGCACTCAGGATATATTCCATGGCGCTGCCGGTGCCGGCACGCCACACACCGCCGATGCCATTTGGGCGATTGTTCAAATTCCTGGAAAAACATGCCATTATTTTACAGGCGATCCCGTCTGCTTTGTCATCGTTGTTGCCCATCTTAGGACAAGCGCGCAGCAGATTCCGTATCTCTTCGCAGCCCGCAAAATTGCGGTCAAGCGCATCAAGTAAGCGACCCGGATTGATGCTTTTTTCCTCAAAAACACACGTTTTAATGGCACATAGCGCATCTGTGGCATTGGCTATGCCAGCCCCGTGACAGCCAAAGTTTATATACTTGGCACCACCGTGCCACATATCCGTTAAATTGCGTGTACAGTGGTCGGTAAATACGGATAATAGAGGTGTTGTAACGGTAACCCCTTTGCAAGTTTCAACAAAATAATCGCACTCTTTTTTGATAGCCTGCTCTACATAGTTCATCAGCTCTTCAAAATGGTTACAATCTCTTAATTTATCTTCCACAACATGGCTTACGATCAATGGGAAATTCATCGTTCGTATGTTGGGAATATCGGCACCGCAGCCCGGTATGATATATTCCCAGCAAGCAGCCACGACATAATTGATTGCGTCATCGGGCTCATATCCTAATCCAACAAGTCCGGGAACAACGATATCGTCGTTGCAGTATTGGGGAAAACCAAGCCCTCTCTTTGTAAGATAAGTAGCTTTCACAAAAATTTCCTCGGGTGTGTTTTTGCCAACACGCAAATTGATTTTTGGGTCAATCAGATTTAATTCCAACGACGCATCCATACACATGGCGGACAGCGTATTGTACATGCTCTTGCCTTCTTTATCAAAGCCGCCCAGTACCAAGCTTTGCCCGTTATCTCCCTGCTGTACACCGCTATACAAGTCGGTATCAAAATTGAGGGAAATAAAAAATGCTTCGATGGTTTCGAATATTTCCTCATCGGTTACGCCTGATGCCTTATCGTTTTCATAAAACGAGTACATATATTGATCAAAACGCCCCAGGCCGACGTGGTCGATGTGACTGACACGCAAAAAATAGATGCATAGTTTCAAGAAAACACATGCTTCATAAAAGGTAGTGGCCGGCTTCCGCGGTACGGTCAGAAGCGCTTGATATAAGCGTGTGTTTCCTTGCGCTTTTACCGCTTCACGGTAGGCATCGCAAACATCCATGCATTCTTGCAGCTTTTCGAGCATTGCCATGCCATATGCTTTTTTTGCTTCATCGGTTGTTGCTGCAATATGGTCACGCAACTCCTGACACAACGCCTCAAACCCCATGGTCATTACTCGTTTATAATTGGGCGTTACATTGCCGCACAACTTGCCGCAAGGACGGTTAGAACCCATGTGAAAACCGAAAAAGTCAACGGGATACAGAATGGGTTCTTCTCTTTCTTTTACACGGTACTTTTTGTATTCTTTAGTTGTTAATTGCTTGAGCAAAGAATCAACGTTTTTTGTCATAACACATAACCTCACAAGACCTTAAAGTCGATATTGCTTTGGGCAAACAAGTCCTCATTTATGTTTACTGATTGCTGTTCATCAAAAAGAGGGGTGTAGCGGCGCCCAAGCATTTTATATTTCCCGCCTGCCATTTTGTTGTATGGCAATAGTTCGACATAATTTACGCCGTTTTCTTTCAGTAGTTTAATTATTCCCGTTATGTTCTCAACTGTGTCGGTAACACTTGGAATAAGCGGTATTCTTACAACAAATGCTTTACCGCTTCTTGCCAAAACAGAAAAATTTCTTAATATTTTCCTGTTTGAAACGCCTGTATATTTTTGGTGCATATCGTCATCTATGAGTTTTAGATCGAATAAGAAGTAATCTGCTTTCGTGATTGCTTTATCAAACAGTTCGGCATCACAGTAGCCGCATGTTTGGATAGCGGTATGCAGCTGTCCATGAAGCACGTCCAGACATTCCAATAAAAACGTACTTTGTACGAACGGTTCACCGCCTGAAAACGTTACACCGCCGTTTTGCAATAATTTTTGATTTTTAAGCAGTTTTTCACAAAGTGCGGTACTGTCTATCTTTTCTCCGCAAACACGAAGCAAGCCCATTGGACATTTTTGTATACTTTCGGTGGTAAAGTACAATCTTCCATTTTCGGTTTTCGCGCTGTTTATACAGTTATGGCATTCGATACAACCGTTTGGACTTCTGACAATTTCAATATCCTTGCTCTGCCCCTCGGGATTATGGCACCAACTGCATCTCAAAGGACAGCCTTTCAGAAACACCGTTGTACGGATACCCGGTCCATCATACACAGAGAACTCCTCTATGCTAAATACACAACCTGTCAACAAACTCACCTCTATTTTATTCTAAAGTATCTGCCATTGACAAAGCAAGAATATTCTTATATATTAGTAGACAAAAGTTAAGATTGTGGGGGGATATTATGATTCTGCATCAGGTGTCAAATTCTCGCGGAAATTTTAACTACAACGCCTATATCTATCACAATGTCTACTGGGCTCCTCATTTTCACGGGAACTATGAACTCATATATGTATTCGAGGGAGTGGCCGATATTTCCGTAAATGGCGTAGCGGATGTTCTGGGTCAGGGAGAACTGATATTGCTTCCGCCCTATACGGTGCATTCTCTGCGTATTACCGAAGGAAGCACGTGGGTCGGCGTTTTTTCGGAAGATTTTATTTCCTCTTATGCGAAAGAATATAAATATGTACGTTATTCCAAGTTCAAATGCAGTGCGGATGTGGAAGAGATATTGAAAAAATATCTGTTTTTCGAGGGAGCGCCGGAGCATTTTATGCACATAGCCTGCCTGTATATGGTGTGCAATGAATGTGTCAAAAATGGCGCACCGCATTCTGCGGTACAAAATTACCAGTTTATCTACGAAGTTGTGAACTTTATTTCCGAAAATTTGAGTCAAGATATTGCGTTAATTGACATTGCGGATGCTATGAATTATGAATATCATTATTTTTCTTCCCTGTTTCACCAATACTTTTCTATGAATTTTAAGAGCTTTATCAATCTCCTACGGTTTGAAAGATCCTGTGCGCTGCTGTCAGACAAAGATAATAGCGTTACCTCCGTAGCAGAAGCCTGCGGCTTTGGGAGCATCAGAAACTTTAACAGAGTGTTTAAGGAATTGAGCGGATATACACCGAGAGAGTACAAAAGCCAACAGCTGCACATCAAAAAGGCTTGACCGATGTGGTCAAGCCTTTTCTTGTAGGGACACCCGGGTGTCCCTACATTCAAAACAACGCGGTTATCCAATAAATCAACCCACACACCATCACCGGGTAAGCGATCAAAAAGATCTTTGCGCCCACGCCGGAGAGGAAGCCTTCTGCTGCTGTTAATATGACCCAGTGATTTTACTAAATTGGCCTGGAAAAGCATGATTTTAGGTAATATATTCCTCGCTTTTCCGGTAGGCTCTGGGAGATTGAGAGAAGTGCTTTTTGAAAACGCGGCTGAAATAGAACTCATCTGTAAAGCCACAGTCGGCGGCAATCTCCTTAATGGGCCGATCAGTAAATTTCAGCATTTTGCCGGCATTGACCATTCGACAATCGTTAATGGCCTGAATGGGTGTAATGCCGGTTTCTTTTTTGAACAACACAGAAAAGTAATTGAAGTGCAATCCAAGCATCTGTGAGAGTGTAGCAACATTAAAATCCGGATTGGAGTAGTTTTTTTCCATTAGCAGATAGGCCTGCTCCACGTAGGCGTTTTTAACCTCAGTTTTCTCTACTTTTGGCGTCAAAAGAGAAAAGAGCCGATAGAGAAGAGAAATACAGTAAAATTTATCGGATAATGAGTTTTTGTCAAAATGTTCGAACATGCTGTCAAAAAGCTGTTCGATTTGCTGTCCATCCTGCAACGGAATATAGGGTGTTTCCCGGGTGATCCCGATGCGGGATAGGTGCTTTTCCAGCATCTCTCCCTCGGCAACGATCCATTTGATGGTCCACGGAACACCGGCTTTGGATTGGTACACATTCCCGCTGTTGGGAAAATTGACAAAAAAACCCTTAGCGCTGATCTCCTGATTTTTGCCGTTTATTTGTGCAATGGCACTGCCCTCTGCAATGTAATAAAGGAGAAATGTGTCCTGGTTATATGGCCCAAAACTGTGTGAGAGATTCCGGATCCGTTTTCCGCAATAGTGGAGGATCAGCCCGTCTGTAGGTCCCTGGAAAATCTTTTCTACAAAGATATTCATATCATCACCCCTGTAGCAATTATACAGCAAAAAGAGAAAATGTCCATGAAAATTATAATTAATACATGGAAAAAAGAGAATTTTGTTTTTATAATGAATAAGGGTTTACAGCATTCCGTGAATGAATCAGGAGGTAATTTATGAACAAAAAAGAACTGACAGCGGCGGTCAAAAAGATGGCCTATGATCTTGGCGCGGATATGGTAGGTATCGCACCGGTTTCCCGCTTTGACGGACAGCCTCATATGCTTCGCCCTGAGGCCCACTTGCCCGGAGCGAAATCTGTAATCTGCTTTGGTGTGCACCACCCGGATGCTTCTGTGGAATGGTGTGGCGAACCCAATCCCAATTTTCCTGCTGCGTTCCAGATTGGTATGATTCCCAAGCTGGACACAATGTGTTACAGAATTACCAAAATGCTGGAAAAGGAAGGTTATCCGACGGTTGGTCAGCCCACTACTACATACTGGAGACACAGGGCCTATAAGGATATCCCTTATGAACATGCAGCGAGCTTTAGCCATATGGCAGCTTTTGTTGCCTGCGGTTTAGGCGAGTATGGTTATCATGGTATGGTGTTGTCTCCTGAGTATGGTCCTCGTGAGAGAATCATTTCCATTATTACGACCGCGGAATTAGAACCTGATCCGCTGTATAACGGTCCCGCTCTTTGCGATCGCTGTAAGCTGTGTGCCAAGAATTGTATCGGACAGAACTACGATATGGATAAGCTGAATACGCCCAACTTTATTGAATTTGAGATTGAAGGCAAGAAATTCAGCTACCTCAATATTAACCGCTGGCGTTGTTTCTTTGGTGAACAGGCACACTTGGATACCACAAAACTTGCTGACATTGTCAATTTGGACGAGCAGGGCATTTACGAGGCTATGAAAACCGTTCCCCGTGTTGAGAACCACGGCTATATGTGCAAATCCTTCAAGTACTGTATGACCAAAGGAAAGCGTGCGTTTGATAAGAAGTACACGCCCGGTGTGCGCCGCAAAAAGACGCTGTCCGATATATCCAAGAAAGAGATGCTGGATAGAATCGTTGAGATGGCGATAGAAAACGGTGCGGAATTTATGCATATCGAGCCTCTGAAAAACTTTGAACACGTAAAATCTGTAATCGATGACGGCTTCCGCACAGAGCAATTCTTCGAGTTCTTTACAACGGTTATTACCTTCGGCCGTCATATCCATGATTATGACAAGGATATTCCCATGGAGGCACGGAATGCGCAGCATATTGAACGTCCTACTACCGACCGGCTGACCTCTGCGTTAATCGATGTAAGTAGATACCTGGATGATTTGGGCTATGAGGCCATTCAGGACTGGACCTACTGCGGCATCTCGAACTTTGACGCAGAGGCCTGGGATGTGACTGGCATCTCTGATTGCAGTGCAAGAAACGCCGGCTGGACGAAGGATGGCAAGAATACCTTCGCTGCATCTGTGATCTGTAACATTCCCTTTGAGGCGGAAACAAGAGTGTTGCGTGATTGGGATGAACCTTGCTTCCCCAAGCTGGATACCGAGTCTAATCTGTTTGCGCATGTGGAAATGGTCAGCGTTGGCACGCTTGACGGCATTCAGTGCGAGGGCATTGAGAGAATCAAGAAGCTGTATCCTGACTGCAAGTCTATTGTTGCCATTGCCAATGCAATTCCTGAAACCATTGTAAATCTTGCCTGTAAGCAAGAGGCTGAGGATGGCGCTTCTTATGCCTATATGCACTACGAAACACTGAAAGAGTGTATCTGGGCAGGTGAAGACCTGTGCAGCGCTTTGGAGAAGAAGGGTTATAAAGCAATTACTTTGCCCGATTTGGTTCCCGACTCTTACCTGACCATCGGCAAACTGGGCCGCCATATGCCTGACCTGTGCGCAAACGCCCCCTTTGCCGCTGCAGCCGGTCTGGGCAGCTTGGGAAAGAGCGGCATGCTGGTTCGGCCCGATTGTGGTCCCCGGTTGCGGTTTGTGTTCGTTTTGACCAATGCGCCTCTGGAACCCACGACTCCCGTGGCAGCACCGAAGTGTGACGGCGGCTGTACTGCTTGCGCAGAGGCTTGCCCCATGAAGGCGCTCTCCGGCAGCAATATGAAGACGGTTACCATACGCGATGGCGAAAGCTATCCTGTTATGGTTCGCAATGAAACGCGTTGCATGTGGTCTCGTTCACTTGCGCTGTGTGAGGGTGCCGGTTCGGCTCAGTTGGGCTGGGAGATTCCTGATTTGGAAGTTCCCGAGACGATTACTCCGGAAAAGATTGAGGAAGCGCTGAACGCCAAAGATAAAATCCAAACCCTCTGCTATCAGTGTCCCAACTTTACAGATATTATTGTGGAACGCTGCTTGCAGATATGCCCCATTGGAAAATCGAACAAATAAGCAAAAGAATCATGGGTTTATTCTTCGCAGCGGATGATATCTGTCCCTATTACATTCAAAAAACCTCATTATAGCTTTAACGGGCGGTTAGTAGCCGCCCGTTAAAATATTGTGGTAATCCAATAAATCAAGCCGTAGACTGCGGATGCACTTACACCGTAAACGATCACCGGCCACGCAATGGTGACTTTTTCGCGCAGCACCGAGGATGGGGTCTTCTGTTGCTGTCAATATAGGACACACCATTTTGCAAAAATATTTACATTAAATCAGCGGTGTGGTATTATAAAAAAAGAGCGTGATATTATGAAAAAACTATGCGTTATTTTATCAATGTTGCTTATTCTTATCTCCGTATCTGCTTGCAAAAGTGATAATACCACATCAACAACCGAGAGTCCTGATTATCTTTCGGAAATAATGAAAAAATCGGAAGAATATCCGCAATTAACAAAAGATGAATTTATAGATATTACAAACAATTATTTGTCAACCGGCGAGTGGATTCTGCCGATAGAAAAATCTTGTTTTAATA
Source organism: Oscillospiraceae bacterium (assembly GCA_015064585.1). Taxonomy (GTDB): domain Bacteria; phylum Bacillota; class Clostridia; order Oscillospirales; family CAG-272; genus SIG655. The sequence goes on along the minus strand of SVRY01000047.1, from coordinate 4,736 downwards.
CATATGGCGTAAACTTTAGTGCTTATATTGTTGACAGTGAGTATCTCTTTTCACTATACATAAAAAACAATGCAGATGCATCTGTTGAGTACGATTTCTGGCTGTCACATTACAGTAACGGCATTGTCAAAGAATCAGAAAATAATGCCTCAATTTTTAAAGATTTCATAGATTAAGTTTCAAAAGGCTTGACCGATGCGGTCAAGCCTTTTCTTGTAGGGACACCGCCGTAAGCGGTGCCCGCGGACACCCGAGGACGGGTGTCCCTACATTCAATGCAATGTGTTTATCCATTAAATCAAGCCTTAGACTACGGACGCAGAGTTTTTTGCCGAAACAGCTCAATTCCTTTCGATATTGCTCAAATAATAGGAATTTACAGCAAACTATTGATATGATATAATGTTTTATAGGAGGTGCTTTTATGAAACCGTTTTTTGGAATAGATTTAACAACAGACAAGAAAAACGAGCAATTCAATGGCACAGAGTTTTTGGTTATGAAGCCCTCTTCTGCTATGGCACAATCATTTGAGCAGTCCTCTAAAAAAGCAGAAGAAACGATCGAGCGATCAAAACTTCCGCTCCTATTGCGAATTATGCAATTAATCTGTGGCGGCTTGGGAGCAATTTCCGTCGCAAGTATTATAAGAGGATTAGGTACCGTTTCGCTTAACCAAGCATACAAAAATGCTCCTTGGTTATTCTGGCTTGGTGGTGTATGTCTGTTTATTTGGGGAATTCTTAAAATCATCAGCACACGAAAAGAAAAAGCTGTTTTAGGAACAGAAGAAAGCTCCCACTCACTTACAAACCTTGAGAAAACTTGTGCTGCCGTTTATTCTGAAATGTCAGTTCCAACGGATGCCAAAGAAGTTGATATTCTATCATTCCTTTATAAAGAAAAAAACGGTCAACTAAAAATATGTGAAAAAGGCATGCAATTGGCGCCTTATCTTAATCCCATATTCAAAATTTTTTCCGATGCAGACTATCTGTACTTAGCCAACTTAGAAGGAAAATATGCATTTCCTTTATCTTCTCTTGTATCTATTCACACTGTAAAGAAACGTATTAGAATTGCTGGCTGGAACAAAGAGGTTGGCTTTAAGCAAGACAGATATAAACAGTATAAGATAGAGCGCAACAACATCGGAAATATCTTGTGCAAGGACTACTACATACTGGAAGTTTATCATGATAGCATATCTCTTGGCATTTATATCCCCTGCTATGAATTACCCATTTTTGAAGAATTAACTGGGTTAAAAGCGGAAAAGAAATAAAATATAAGGCTCGCCGACAGGCGAGCCTTTTTCGTTAGAATAAAGTCGTTATCCAATAAATCAAGCCATACACTACCGAAGCCGAAACGCCATATACAATCACCGGACCTGCAATGGTGAACATCTTCGCGCCGACGCCTAATATAAACCCTTCTGCTTGTGTCAACTTATGACGCAGTGTTTGCTTAAACTTTTTGTTTTGGTACTACTGCACCCAACTCTGTCAAGCTGTGACAAAGCAAAGAGAACGGCACTTCTTTCACAGAGATATCTTCCTTAGCCGAGATAGCCGCGGCGCATCCCGCCGCTTGTCCCATAGCCATGCAGGGTGCTTGTACACGCACCGCACTGTTGGCATCCGTGTCAGACGAAACACACCGTCCGGCACATAATATGCGTTTCGATCCTTTGGGAATCAACGCACCATAGGGAATTTCTCCCACTAGGTGATCCTCAAAAAATACTTGCTTAATGCCATCGAGAATATGAAGATCAATAGGATAAAACGCATAGCAAACCGAATCATCAAAATGTTTCCCGTTTATATATTCCTCTGCGGTAAGGGTCTTTTCTCCAACAATCCTGACAGTTTCCCTAACACCTGTTTCTTCCGCATAGTAATCAACTGTCAAGTTTTCAAGTCCCTGTATACCACGACAAAATACATATAGTTTTGTCATTAAGTTAACCGCGTCACATTCCAGCTTCGTCTTCCCCTGTGAGGTATGTGCGTCTTCACACGGTATATGGATATCAAATTTATGACCTTTCAGGCAATTGATTATCGTATTTTCGGATATTTGCAGGGGAAAATCAGCTTTTTCATAATTCTCACGTAGCTGCTCAAGGTCTATTTCTTCAAACACATAGCCCGAAAGATGGTTTTGTGGTGTTGCCGGCTGCTGTACAGCACTTTTGACCGTACTGTAGCCTGCCAAAGATACAGCATTTGCATCACCAGTCGCGTCAATAACAACCTTTGTGTTTATTTGGCAAACACCTTCTTTGGTGGTAACAAGCAAAGTCACCCCATTCTCAATTTCTTCTATATGAGAGAGCATTGTATTGGTTAATATATCCACTCCGGATTCCTGACACATCTGGAAAAGAACAGAGCGGTACACAAACTTGCTCACTAGGATTTGTTCATGCCAATGCTTTTGCGCTTTATATTGGAATTTAGGCAATGTTGCTCCGCCCAGCTTTACAGTTCTCTCAATCGCTTCCCAACACGGACCTCCAATGATCTGCTTTCCCCATGCATAAAACAGGCCGGGAAAATTCACACCAGCTGATGTCATCGTGCCACCTAATGTACTGTTTTTCTCTACAAGTATACTCTTTGCGCCTCTCCTTGCTGCTGCAATAGCAGCAAATACGCCTGCCGTTCCGGCTCCGATCACTGCAACGTCATAATCACAAACAGATTTCGGATTTAAAACAAACTGCATATCCCCTACCTCCATCTTTTTTATATATTGTAAAACTTAAGAAAATAATATACAATACAATATATTCACTCGTTTTTATAAAATATGAAAGTGGTGAAATCATGGTATTATCCTGTGAGATTATTAAAAGAAATAATTTTCTTTTAGAGTCAGGCTCACATCCTATGGATTCCGTTATAATTGTTTTGGACGGCAGCTTCTGTTGTGAAACCCACAGTCAAACCCACGTCATAGGCAAAAATGATATTTTCTTCTTTAAGTGTGGCGACACATTTCATCGTAAAATAATTTCTCCCATCACAGCAATCTATATTGTTTTGAATTCACACGATTTTGTTTGCAATCAAAAAGTCACGCCATCCCATCATACTCGAATCAATGAAGACATTGAATTCCTTGTCAACGCAATTACAGAAGGTGATATACAAACAGAAAATCATTTCATTAATGATATTCTATACTGCCAACGAAACAGCATAAAAGAAGCTGATCCATTGATAAAGGAAGTAATCCGGTATCTCCAGGAAAATTATCATCATAACCTCTCATTGGATCACCTCGCGCAACAATTTGGAGTGTCAAAACAATGGCTGATTTTACGTTTCAAAAGAGAAACAAATGCAACACCCATAGCCTATCTTAATCATTTAAGAATGAAAAAAGCAAAGGAATTACTTCTCAATCAGCAGATGCGAATTGGAGAAATTGCCCTTGCCTGTGGATTCGATACGCCGTATTATTTTTCAAATACATTCAAAAAAACATATGGAATTTCTCCAACAATTTGGCGTAAGAATATGATCCTATAGAATATTTAAGGCTTGGCCAATGGTCAAGCCTTTTGCTTTAGAACAGCGTCGTTATCCAATAAATCAACCCATACACCACGCTGGCGCTCACACCATACACGATCACCGGGCCGGCGATGGTGAACATTTTGGCAGCGGTGCCGAGGATCATACCTTCTGCTTGTGTCAGCTTAGGACGCAGTGTTTTTAATAACGCTTCTTTTAAATTCCTGAGGTGATATTCCCATTCGTTTTTTATACAATCTGTAAAAATTTGAATAATTGCGAAACCCCACTTTGCTGCAGGCTTCTTCTATGGAGTAATTTTGTCGAATCAAATCATTGAAATTCAGCAGCCTACGGTTGATTATATAATTCCATAGGCTGATCCCCACAACATCCTTAAACAGTCTTCCTAAATAATACTTACTAAGATGTACCTGTCCGGCAATACTGTCACAAGTGATATCTTCCGCAAAATGCAGACTTACGTATTTAATCACTTGATCAACAATCGGATCATTGCTGCAAATGGCGATCTCCGATTCGAGTTGTTGCGCAGCAGTTTGGTTCAGCCTTCTTAGTAATTCTGTTATTTGGCCAAAAGCTACCAGTTCTGAAACAGGGTCCTGCTGTGCGGAGCACGCCCTGATGTCTTCTATTAACACATCTATGCCATTTGCCCTTACAACGGATGCCGGGATTAAGTTTCTCTCCCCTCTTTTTCGCTTGTAGAAGATTCTCAGCAAATCATTTACCGGTTCACTGTAATTTCTATATATGGATTCATCGAGGTAAATCGTGATTCTCTCGCAGAATTCGCTTTGTATATCTACACAATGCAATTCATTGTAATTGAGAATGATGATGTCACCGCTCATCAGGTCATAACTGTTTCCCTCGATTTTTATATTCCCGTTAGCCTTTTTGAAGTATGCGACCGTCAAATTGGTGTCATAATGAAGCTGCTCTGAATAAGCGCTGTTTACATTGCGTCCGGAAACATAATGGACCTGATACTGCAAATCACTTTTATAACATCGCTTCAGAAATTCACTTTGCATATTGACACCTCCTTTTTGTCAATATTAGCCCTGAGCAAAATACAAAAAGTCGTTGTGCCACAAGGCTTTTTTGGGTTTACAAATTCGTTTTGTCACTCAAAAATATAGAAAGCAATCAGCATTTTTGGTATAATTAAGCTGCAACAAA
>SVRY01000046.1 GCA_015064585.1 Oscillospiraceae bacterium | reverse complement strand
CAGACAACAAAATTCACATTTGAGCATTCTTTGCCCTCTACCTATATAAGACAACAAAACTGCAAAAACCTAACATGGTTTTTGAAAAAATTTTCAATATTTTTTTAAAACAGCGTTTTGCACAAATGGGAAGCTCTCTTTTTGTAAAAAACAGAAAAAGGAAAAGCCGAAATGACTTTTCCTTTTTGTTTTCTATAGTATTTTATGCCTGTGGGGTCAGGGTAAACCAGTTGAGGTTCAGTGCCGTGGCAAACACAAGCTTGACGGTATGCTCGCCTTCGGTAAATCCTGCTTTGATATCGCTTTCATGGGTTTCCCATGTCTGCCAGCCGCCGCTGCCATCCTTCCATTTAAAGGTGCCAACCTCTTTGCCGTCCACATATACCTTAAAGGACGCATTTTTATTATCGGAAGCCACGCGGAAAGAGAAGCTGTACACGCCGCCCTTCTTTACATCAAGCAGGTAGGTAATGGCTCTGCCGTCCTGGCAGTAATTGGGGATAATACCGCCATCGGTATCTTGGCACGCCTCAAAGCCGATACCCTCGGAACGGGTGGCAAGCTCACTGGCTTTGATCTTGGTCTCTCCACTACCGGTTACGGTATGCACAGGCACTACGGGATTGAGCATTCTTTCAAATGAACCGCTTTTCAGAGCGATCTCCAGCATTCTTCTGGCGCTGTTTTTTAGATCCATATAGGAAAGCTCTCCGCATTTATATGCCGACAAGGTAGATTCGGGATATCCCCAGCTCATTTTTGCGTCATTGCCTGCGGCAATCTCACGGAACTGCTGAGAATGTGCGCCCCAGTCGGTGCAGACAAAGCCCTTAAAGCCCCATTCGCCCCGCAGAATGTCGGTGAGCAATTCGCGGTTTTCGGAGTTAAACATACCGTTTGCGGTATTGTAGGTGGTCATGACCGACCAAGGATCGGATTCCTTGATGCAGATCTCAAATGCCTTCAAATAAATTTCTCTGGCGGCACGCAGACTGATCAAGCTGTCGCCGTCCACACGACCTGTTTCTCGGCTGTTGGCATACAAATGCTTGATCATCACGCCCACACCCTTGACCGACTGCACACCCTGGGTGATGGCGGATGCCATTTTACCGGTCAAAAGCGGATCTTCCGAGAAATATTCAAAATTACGTCCGCCAAGCGGATCGCGGTGGATATTGATACCGGGGGCTAACCAAATATCCACGCCCGCCGCATAGCATTCTTCGCCCACCTTTTGTCCCACCTGATAGATCAGCTGGGTGTTCCATGTGCAGGCAAGGGAGGTTTCGATGGGCCATGCCACCTGAGGTACCGACAGGTCAAGGCCTGCGGGTCCGTCAGAGGTGTCCACATACGGCACATCCTTGGCGGTAAGGCCCGCCAGCGAGCCGTCACCTTTCCCCACGTTCGCACCGTGACCGCAGAGCAGATGGATCATTTCAGAGGGTGAAAGGGTATTGAGAAAATCTTCCAGTTTGGAGGGATCTTCGTATACTTCCTTAAAACTCATGTTTTTGGAAGGATTAAAATCCGATTGCGGTTTTGCCAAAAGATTGGTTGTTCCCTTACCGGAGCCATCATCCAGCGTCAAGGTCGACAGCAGCAAGGTATCCTTCACACTGCCCGCAATTTTGATCTCCACGCGGTTCACGCCTTCTTTTAAGGTGATCGGAATGGCAGCGGTGGATTTTACGGTAAACTTATTGCCCGTTCCCGAAAGGGGCGGCTTTGCCGACACCTGCTTATCATTTACGGTTATTATGAACGCATTGTCGGTGGTCTTACTGCCGGCAAGACCGTAACCCAAAGACAGCGTAAAATCGCCTGCCTGCTCGGGCGTAAACGTAAAGATCAAACTGTTGCCTCCCGACATATTCATACCGTAAACGGTACCGTCGGCGTTGGCATCCAGCTGGGTCTGGCTGTACTGCACCAGATAGTCGCAGGCAGAAACAACCGTTACTCCCTTGGAAAGCTTGATGGATGCCGAACCGGTATATACCGATTCATAGCTTCCGTCAGCCAGCAGTCTTCTGCCCAGGGTCACATCCGAGAGCACGTCGATCAACTGCTGTGTTACAACGTCTTTTTTCAGACGATAGGTATGGATCACGCCGCGTCTGCCCGCATCCTTGATGGAATTGCCGAGATAGATATTATAATCGCCTTTTTCCATGAGATAGGCGTACTTTTGAATTTTGCCTGTGTCGTCAAAACGCGCCATATCCGAAACCGCAAAGGTCAGCTTTACGCTTTGGCTCTCACCCGGCTGTAACAGTTTGGTCTTGGCAAAGGCGGCAAGGCATTTTCCGGGCGCACCCAGCACGCCGCACGGTGCCGAATAGTACAGCTGTAAAACTTCCATACCGGCAACCTTACCGGTATTCTTTACTTCTACAGTGGCTTCGATATATTTACCGTCGCACAAAACAGTGGGCTTGGCAATATCAAAAGTTGTATAAGACAAGCCGTAACCAAAGGGATATCTTACCGTTTTATATTCGGGATCAAAGGTTTCAAAATAACGGTAGCCCACATAAATATCTTCGGTATAGGTGGCATATACATCTGCGGAATTGAAATTTTTAGATGACGGATATGCCTTATAAGAGCTTGCCATGGTATCTGCCAGTTTGCCGGAAGGATTGACATCCCCCACCAAAATATCGGCAAGGGCATTGCCGCCCTCCATACCGGGCTGCCATGCAATCAGCAGAGAATCAATGCCGGGATAATCATCCATAAAGGAGGTATCCATCACCGTGCCGATATTCAGCACCACCGTAACACCCTTGAAGCCCGCTTCGGAAACCGATTTCAACAGTGCCTTCTCGGCGGCGGTGAGATTGTATTTCTCTTGACTCACGTCCACGTTTTCGCCCGAATTGCGGGAAATGAAAACAATGGCTTTATCGGCGCTTTGTGCCGCCGCTTGTACGATGCCTGCGTTTGGCACAAAGTTGGGGTTATTTTCATACGCTTTTGACAGCTCATCATATATTTTTACCTTGCCGTCCTTCGCCTTGGTACGCATACCCTCCAGGGCATTGACCACGTACATGGCATTTACATCGCCGCTTCCCGTGCCGCCCTTAATGAAATTCACCTGCGCTGCACCAAACATCGCCACAGTATCGTTCTTTGTCAGGGGAAGCGTGCCCTTGCTGTTTTCTAACAGAACCATACCTTCCGCGCCTGCATAGCGGGAAAGCGCAATATCGGTCATGCCCACAAATACTTTATCATCGGTGTAATCGGTGACAGGCGGATCGACTTTATCCGCATTGATACCGCTTGCATCCGACAAATCAGGAGCTGCAGGCTCTTTTCCCGTATTCTTTTTCTTCCCGCAACCCGCAAATGCCGAAAGCACAAATACAGCGCACAGCAAAAATGCGGTCACGCGCATCAACCGTTTGCCTTTTTTCATGGTCATTACCTCATACTCTCCGCCCGCTTGGGGCTGTATTTTATATAAACCGTCCCCGCAGATGCCAAAAGGACGTATTTATTTCTACCGTTACAGGTATACAAATTTTTATGATCTACTTGTATTATAAGACAAAAAATGATATAATGATAGCCAATAAGTGATTAATAACAGTCAACTATTGCCCTTTGGAGGTTTTCATGTCGATATACGAGAATCACAGAAACGCGTTTCGGTGCACGCGCTCAAATAGGCTTCACTATTTCGCCCACCGCCACAGAGAGATAGAGCTTATCTTCATGCTGAACGGACAGTCAAAAGCCATTGTCAACGGCGTGCCCCATGAGCTCAAAAAAGGAGACGCTCTCATTGTTTTTCCCAACCAATTGCACCAGTACATCTCCACCTGTGCCGAGGATTATATTCTTCTGCTGATCCCCTCCACCATTTACGGTGAGTATGCGGAAAGCATTGACGGTCATCTGCCAAACCATCCCATCATAGCGGGCGGTGCCTGCAACGAAGAGGTGCTTTGTCTTGCCAAAATGTGTCTTGACAGCAATCATCCATTTGCTTATCAATGCAGGAAATTTCTTATCGGTGCCATTCTGGGCATCGTGCTGAAGGATCTGCCGCTGACCAAGGACAAATCGCACACCGACAAAACTGCCCTTGAGCGCATTCTTGCCTATTGCGAACGGCACTATACCGAAAGCATTTCGCTCGCCTCCATGTCAAAGGATCTGTTTTTAAGTAAATTTTACGTTTCCCGTCTGTTCAATGAACAGCTCGGCATCAGTTTTTGTAATTATATCAGCTCCCTGCGCATCGAGGAGTCGGTCAAAATGCTGCTTTCCACCGATCTTTCCATCACCGAGATCTGCTTTGCCACAGGCTTTGCCAGCACCCGCACGTTCAACCGCGTATTCCGCAACCGCATCGGTGTTTCCCCCAAGGAATACCGCGAAAGCCAGCAAAATCTGCCCGCATCCTATCCCGAAACCATCAAGCGCCAAAGCAGGCGGAAATAGAAAACAGAGTGCCGTCCTGCACTCTGTTTTGTTGTTTATTCGGCAAGCATCTTTACTACAAGACGGTACAGTCTGCGCACCGAGTCAAGATTCAATCTTTCATCGGGGGTGTGGATGTCCCGCATATCGGGGCCGATGGCGATGGCATCGCCGCCCATTTTTTCTAAGATAATACCGCATTCCAGCCCCGCATGGATGGCTTCCACCTTTCCTTCCTTTCCGTACAGCGCTTCATAGCACTGCACAAACTGCTTCTGCAGTTCAGACTTCGGGTTAAATGCCCAGCCGGGGGCACGGTCTTCAAAGGTCATTTGAAGTCCCGTGACTTTTTCCACTCTTTCCATCATGCAAAGGGTATAGTCCATAGAAGGCTCCACCGAGGATCTGGCATATACCGAGAAGTCGATCTTATTACCCTCGGTACGTACCACGCCCAGATTGGAGGAGGTTTCCACAAGACCCTCTTTGCTGTTTGACATGGCAATGACACCGTTTGGAATCAGCGCAAGGAAACTGAGTACACGGCTCGTATCTTTATAGGTAAACATTGTTTCCGGCTTGGGAGCTTTGCCTGTTTTCAGATGCAATCCCGCATCGGAAGAGGACATTTCGGCGCGGATCTGCCCCACCAACTCACGGGCATAGACTATTGCACCTTCAGCATCCTGTACGCTGATGATTGCCTCGCACTCACGGGGAATGGCGTTGCGCTTGTTACCGCCCGATAGCGAAATGAGATTGAAGGGCTGCTTGCGGTACAGCATATTGAGTACTCTGCCCATGAGGCGAATGGAATTGGCTCTTCCCTTATCAATATCGGTGCCCGAATGACCGCCCGATAGTCCCAAAAGGCTGAGCTTCAGAATATTACCCGCAAACGGCACGGTATCTGCCTGCAAAGTGAAGGTTAGATTCATACTGCCTGCACAGGATGCCACCGCTGTCCCCTCATCCTCGGTATCCAGATTGATGATCTTACGGGCAGACAGCACCGAATAGTCAAATTCACTTGCACCGCCAAGCCCCGTTTCTTCCTGTACGGTGAACAGGCATTCCAGGGCAGGATGGGAAAGGCTGTCGTCCGACAGAATCGCCAGCATGGTTGCCACCGCAAAGCCGTCGTCCCCACCAAGGGTAGTGCCGTCAGCCCGCAGCCAGCCATCCTCGCCGAGGATCAGTTTGATGCCGTCCTTTTCAAAATCGTGTACGGTGTCCCCGTTTTTTTCGCACACCATATCGGTATGTCCCTGCAGCATCACAGCAGGCTCATTTTCTCTTCCCGCACTTGCCGCCTTAAAAATTGCCACGTTATGCAGTGCATCACGAACAAAGCGCAGTCCCTTTTCACTTGCAAAGGCACAAAGATAGTCAGCAATCCCCTTTTCGTTGCCCGAGCCGCGGGGGATGGCGGAAATTTCTTCAAAATAACGGAACACTTCTTCCGGATAGCGGTCTTTTAATACGTAATTCATGATAGTTTCTCCCTAATAATAATTTTATTATATTTTATTATATTTGGAGCTCCGCTCCAACCCACGGCAAGAAAACTTTTTGCAAAAAGTTTTCTTGCATCTTTCAAAAACTTTATGATAGTTATTTTGTTTTATTACGGTATTCTTTATAATCGGGTAATAATAAAACCCAATCGTAAAACCGCTTGTTTATTTCCAGCGCCTTTGCCATAAAGTCATAGGCATCCGTAAGATCGGCAGGATAATCGTATCGAACATCAAGCGTGCCCCCAAACGTGGTGGTATAAAATCCATCCGGCAAGGGCGGAAGAACGGTCACATCTTCGGTAAACGAAACATACAGCTGACGAGCAAAGAATTTCTCACATTTATATACGCCATCGAAATAGGCGGCGCTCGGATGCCCCGCACAGCACCACTTGGTGGTGTATCCCTTACGGTTCAAAAGCTGAATGGATGGGGCGATCATGTCATCCACGAAAAACCATTCGTTCGGTGTCTTTTCATCCTGCACTTGCATATAAATCTCAAAGGTGTTACAGTGCATGTATGCCATGTTTTTCCTCCATATCTTTTTGGTGCCTTCAAGGCAGATCGGTTTGGTAATGTCCGCTTTTTCTCTTGACAAATCAACCGCAAGAGAAGAAAGCACGACATTGATTTGTTTACACAAATCAAGTCGGCAAAAAGAGAAGCGGCAAAAGAGCATTTCGCCCCTTACAAGGGGCGACCAATGGCGCTGCCCTTGGAGAGCGCAAACTTTTGAAAAAGTTTGATCAAAACTTTACAATACAAATGTTACCACATTGCCAAATCCGCCAGCCGTTTTTTTGCCTCGTCAAGGTTCAAGCGATCGGTGGCGTATGCCTTTCGCAAAAGCGAGGGAGGGATATACGGATCATATTTATCAAAGGCAGGCGCGTCGCTGTCCTTTATCAGATCATATACAGTCAGCCCGTCCCGCGCCATCAGCTTTAGCAACTGATCCGGTAACTTCTCTGCCCCCGGCTTTTCCATCTTAAAAGAAATATAATAGCACCCTTCAAATTCAATACCCGAAACGCCAAGCTCACTTGCATAGTGGTGCAGTAATTTACGCACGGTACGGAAGGAACGGGTACCCAGCCAAGGGAACATACAGTAAGTAAATCCACCAAGTCGCACTACCCCCTGCCTTGTGACCCCCGTTCTCCTTGCCGTTTCCCGCGCCGCCTTGAGCCGTTCAACAGCATTTGGCTTGAGATAGGGGTAAACGGTGTCTTCTCTGAGCACCTGCAGCATTCTTTCAAGGATACGGGTATGGATCTCACCGTAATCTCCCGGCCAAGAGATCTCCATTTTTCCCTTCACGGGTTTGACATAGATCAGCCGTCTTGGCAGATCCAGTTCTTCCACCTCCCACACTCTGCCTGCCAGTGCAAAGCGGTCGCCGGGGGGCGGGGTAGATGTGATGGTACCGATCTCATCCGAACCGCATCTGACGGTATAATCCTCGGAGTCTTTAAAAGAAGCATAGAATTTGAAGCTGTTTGTCAGCCGCTCGCCGGCAAGACCCACGATCAGCCCCTTTTCCTCGGTAACCTCGATAAATTCATTTTCGATCATGCTTTTTAAAAGCGCCTTATACACTTCCTTTGGCACTTCCAAAAAGGGTGGGAAATTCAAGACCTGTTCTGCCAGCCGTGCGGGGGACAGTTCACCCGATGACATCAAAACGCTCAGCGTTTGCTGAAACAGTAAACTCATGGGCATTTGTTTGGTACCGGCAGGCTCTATAAACCGCTCTTCGCCGTAAAGCTGAATGACCGCAATGGCTTTCAGCAAATTCCAAGGAATGATCTGCGGCAGAGGGGCGTTTGGTAAAGGAACCTCCTCGCGTATGACCATCATCATTTCGGGAGGGGTACCTCGTCTGCCCGATCTGCCAAGGCGTTGCAAAAAGCCCGACACGGTATTGGGCGCATCGATGTGCACGATTCGCTCCAACTGCCCGATGTCAACCCCCAGTTCCAGCGTAACGGTGGCACAGGCGGTATATTTTTTCTCACTCAGCTTCAATTTGGTTTCGGTCTCCTCCCGCAGAGCTGCCGAAAGATTGCCATGGTGAATGAGGAACACATCCTCATCCCCCTTATGTGCCGCCATTTGCCGCAGCGTTGCCGTGGTATATTCGGTTTCTTCGCGAGAATTGGAAAATACAAGCGTACTTTTGCCCTTGCAACAGCGGTAAACATATTCATAACCCGCATCAAACAGCGGTTTTTCTCCTGATTTTTCCACCAAAACAGGCAGTACTTCCCCGCTTGCATAGGGCGCGCTTTTGTCATTTTCCGCCAGCTTACTCCCCCCCACACCGGGCACACCGGTTTGATCTTCCTCGTTTACCTGAATGAAGAAATGCTCCACACCCAGGCGCATACGGGCATGATCCTCTGCGGAATCGGTCAAAAGCGTCAGCCTACCCGATCCCTCTCCCAGCCAGCGTGCAGCTGCCAAGGGATCTCCGATGGTAGCTGACAGCCCGATCCTTCTTGGATGATAGCCGATGATGCGCCCCAAGCGGGCAAGTTGGCAGAGAATTTGTCTGCCCCGATCGGATCCCATCACAGCATGCAGTTCGTCCAAAATAATATACCGCAAATCGCCAAACAGTCTGGGGATATCCCCTGAGCGGTTGATCAACATACTTTCCAGCGATTCGGGGGTGATCTGCAAAATACCGCTCGGATTTTTCAATGCCTTTGTTTTGTGGCTGTTTGCCACATCCCCGTGCCAATGGCACAGGGGAATATCGCTCATATGCAGCAGTTCGGTGAGCCGTTCAAATTGATCGTTGATGAGGCTCTTGAGGGGAGCTATATACAGCACGCCAAAGGTGCGGGGAGAGGAACACAAAAACTCGGTAATGATCGGGAAAAAAGCAGCCTCTGTCTTGCCCGAAGCCGTGGAAGAACAAACAAGGAGGTTTTCGTTTGTGTCAAACAAGATCTGCGCCGCCTCTGCCTGCACCTGCCGTAAAGCCGTCCAGCCTCTTTTATAAATAAATTCCTGCACCAGCGGTGCATAACGGTCAAATGCGTCCACGGTATCCCCTCCTTTTCTTTTACATATATATCTTATTATACGCCAATCCCCGTCGGCTGTCAAGATTGACTGTCGGGGTATTATGAAAATCTGTTGACAAAATACGCACTATGTGTTATAATACACATGTGTTGATTTTTTGATAAAACACAACCGAAAATGATAAATATTTAAAAACAAACCGCCTCTTGGCATGGAGATACTTATGAATCAAACCAAACTGATTGATAACACAGTAACAGACCGTCGAATCCTGCGCACCAAAAAAGCCATTCGCCAAGCTTTTTTGTCCCTGCTTTCCGATTATCGCATTGAAGATATCACCGTCAGTCAACTCACCGAACTGGCAGGCATCAACCGCAAGACCTTTTATCTGCACTATAAATCCGTCAGAACGCTGTACGATGAGATCCGCCGCGAACAATCCGCCCGCATCTCGCAGCTTTCCTGTTGGAAAAAGCTCAGCGAAACCGATCCCGATCCTTATGAGATCTTTTTGGAACTGAACCAACTGATCGAGGAGGACCGCGCGCTGTACCGTGCGCTGTTTTCCCCCACATCGGGTATCATCACCTGCCAAAAGATCAAAGAAAAGATTTTGGATCTGGACGAGATACGCACCATCTGCCGCAACCGCCCCGATCTGGAATACTACATTGAGTTCACCGTTTCGGGACTGTTTTCCATCTATTTGCGCTGGCTGAACGAACCTCATAAGCTGACCATCGAAGAGCTTGCCAAAATTGCCTCAGAGCTGACCAACAACGGTTTCGGTCCCCTCAAAAAAGCGGTTCTGGAAGACCAACGGTGTTTGTACCGTTCGCATGACAGATGTTTCGGTCCCCTCAAAAAAGCGGTTCTGGAAGACCCGAAACTGCTTCCCAAAAACCCATTCGCCCTTCCCATAGCGTAGTATTTTCGCTAAAATTTCAAAAGAGCTTTTGCTGCTTCCAAAAGTGCAAAAGCTCTTTTTATTTCACGATTTTAAAAGACTTTCCAAATATGCGCCTGCATCAAAAGGTTCGGGCACTGCATCCTTTCTCAGATACAGCGGGTGATGCGGATGCCCTTTCTTGGATCTATTTCCGCAGCTGAACCATCTTGCTCCCTTCTCTTGACCGATCTTTATCATATCGGACAGGCAATGCGCCAAATAGGGACGCTTTTCAATGATGGTTCCCCATGCCGCCCAAACAGCGGGACGGTGTCCCTTGCCGTACAGATCCAGCACATAGGCAAATGCTTTCATGTTTTCTTGATGTAACAGCGCATTGCACTGCTGTTCCATATCTTCGGGACGGGTGGCACGCTGGGCATAGACATTGAACATAATAAAACTGTCATAGCCGTTTCCCAGGGCAATTCGCTCCACCGATTTTAAGGTATTGTCCAAATCTCCGGGTCTTGCGGTGGAGGGATTGATGCCGATACAAATCAGCGGGTTCTCTCCTCTGGTTCCCAGTATATACCGATATTCATCGTACATCGGCGGCACAAACAGCCAACGGTCTATGTCATATTCCTGCCCCGGAGTCAAGGCTTTTTCCAGTGCGCGGTCGAACTCCATCACCGCAAGTTCGGTTGTGATACTTTTGGGTATATGCATATTTACACCTTTTTATTTATGATTATTAATTCTGTTATTAAATCGTTTTGTACGCGTTTTCCTCACTTTGCACAGGGTTTTCCACAGGCTTTGGGCAGTTGCTTTGTTGGTAAGCCTTGATTTATCGCCATTTGTGCACATTCCCCACAGAGTTTTCCACAGGGCTTTTGGCATATCCCCGTGAAAATGGGGGAAAACTGTCGCGCATTGTTTACCAGTATTTTCGGTCCAGCGAGCGCATACGAATGGCTTCTGCCATATGTACAGCACCGATTTTTTCCTCGCCCGCAAGGTCGGCAATGGTACGGGCAAGGCGCAAAATGCGGTCATGCCCTCTGGCGGAAAGCCCCATGCTGTCGTAAGCGGAGCGCAAAAGCGCCATGCCTCCTTCGTCTACGACCGCGTACTTACGCAGCTGAGAGGAAGACATATCCGCATTGGAAAAGATCTTGTCTCCTCCCTTTTCAAAACGATCCACCGCCCTCTTTCTGGCAATATTTACCCGGCGTCGGATCTCGGCTGAGCTCTCCGATTTTGCTGTATCGGCAAGCTCGTCAAAGCGCAGAGCGGAAACCTCCACTTGTATATCAATACGGTCCAGCAGCGGTCCGCTGATCTTTGCCATGTATTTTTGAATGTCATCCTGTTTGCAGGTGCATTTTTTGGTGGGGTGACCGTAATACCCGCACCGACATGGGTTCATGGCACACACCAACATGAAATTACTGGGAAAGGTACAATGCCCCGACGCGCGGGTAATGGTGATCTTGCGATCCTCAAGCGGCTGGCGCAGAGTCTCGGTCACTTGCTTTGGAAATTCAGGCAGTTCATCCAAAAACAAAACGCCGTTATGGGCAAGGGATACCTCCCCCGGCTTGGGATACGCCCCGCCTCCCGCCAAGGATACCGCCGACATGGTGTGATGAGGCGAGCGGAAAGGACGAACGGTCACAAGATTTGCTCCCTCCGGCAGCGTCCCTGCCACCGAATGGATCTTGGTGGTCTCAAGCGATTCCTCAAAGGTCATTTCGGGCAGAATGGTAGGGATGCGCTTGGCAAGCATGCTTTTTCCTGTGCCGGGAGGGCCGATAAACAGCACATTATGACCGCCTGCCGCCGCAATTTCCAGCGCCCGTTTGGCGGTTTGCTGTCCCTTTACATCCGAAAAATCAAGGGTATGATCGGTAATCCCCCGCTCAAAAATGCTTTGATCGAAGGGCTTTTTTAAAATCCTGCCCTTACCTTCCAAATGTGCCGCCAGGGTTTTCAGATCACTGACGGGGTATACGTCAATACCCTTGGCAACCGACGCCTCACCGCTGTTGCTTTCGGGCACATATACCCGCGAAAAGCCCGCATTTCTTGCCGCCATCACCATGCAAAGCACGCCCCTCACAGAGCGCACCTGCCCGGAAAGGGACAATTCTCCAATGAAACAGCTTGCCTCGGTTGATTTGGCGGGAATTTGACCGTCCGCCTGCAAGATCGCCACAGCAATGGCAAGATCATAAGCCGAGCCGCTCTTCTTTTTGTCGGCAGGTGCCAGGTTTACCACCATGCGTGCGTTCGGATAGGTCATCATGCTGTTTGTGATCGCACTTCTGACCCTTTCCTTAGCTTCCTTGACCGCATTGTCCGGCAGTCCCACAATATCCAGCACGTAATTTTCATCCACAGAACGGCTAAGCGAGCATTCCACGCTCACAGGAAAGCCGTTGACCCCTTCCAAGCCCGCTGTATAAACGGTTGATACCATATTAATCTCCTTATAGCGCAAAGGGGCTGTCCCATGACAGCCCCTTTTAATTTTAAAATTACAGAGAAATATCCAATGCCTGATTGTACAGTTTTTCGAAATCTGCATGCTTCTTTGCGCAGAAAGCACGCATTTCTTCCACCTGCTCGCGAGTGTATCTTTCCAGTTCGTCCTCTTTGAGCTTGTGCTTGTACATACGGTCAAGGGTTGCCGCCACTTCAATATCCATGGAGGTGATATCTTCACCACGCATACATACCACCAGATTGCTCTTGCCTTCCGACAGCAAATTCACCGCTTCAATACCCATACGGGAAGCGATCACGCGGTCGCGCAGAGAGGGAGAACCGCCTCTGACAACGTGGCCCAGTCTGGTGAAACGGGTTTCAATACCGGTGTTCAGCGGGATCTTTTCGGTGATCAGCTCCGCATATCCCTTTACGCCTTCGGCAACCATGATAATGTAGTTACGCTTGCCGTTGCGCTTACCTGCCATAATTTCTTCGTACATACGCTCTTCATTGATGGGCATTTCATTTACCACGATCTGAGAAGAACCGGTGGCAATACCTACATTCAGCGCAATATAGCCCGCATGGCGCCCCATGATCTCCACTACGTTACAACGGAAGTGAGATTCGCAGGTGTCGCGCAGACGGTCTACCATTTCAATGGCAGTATTCATGGCTGTATCATAACCGATGGTATAATCGGTAGAAGTGATATCGTTATCAATGGTACCGGGAACACCGATACAGGGAATGCCGTGACGGGTAAGGTCTGTGGCGCCGCGGAATGTACCGTCACCGCCGATGGTAACAATACCGTCGATCTGATTCTTATGACAGGTCTCCACAGCCTTCTGCATACCTTCTTCGGTCTTAAACTCCTTACTGCGTGCGGAGTGCAGAATGGTACCGCCGTGGTTGATGATATTGGAAACGTCTCGCATCTGGAACAGCTTGGTATTGTTCTCGATCAGCCCCTTATAGCCTTCATATATACCCACAACCTCCAGGCCTGAGTCGATTGCTTTACGGGTTACAGCGCGCACTGCCGCGTTCATACCGGGCGCGTCACCGCCGGATGTGAGTACGCCGATTCTCTTGAGTTTGGTTGCCATATGTGATACCTCCCGGGATCAAAATCCCGATTGTCTTATATTTGTCGATATAGAATAGTTCTTTCCATTATTTTAGTACAAAAAAAGATAAAAATCAAGTGGCAAATGCAATTCCGATCAAAAAATTTCTTATTTTTTTACGGATTTCAGAATTTTTTTGAAATACGGAAACAATGCTTTGCCATTCAACGCTAAAACTGCCCCCAAAAGTAAGACTTCCCAAAGCCACCACAAAGGAACTTCCAGGAGCATCAATACCGCCTGCACCCCCACAAGCAATGTGTTTATAACAAGCAGCGGCAGGTGCATATCAAAGGGAACATGCCGATTTGCCGTTGCCGCGCGGGCGGCAAATACCACCGCATAGCTGATAAACGTGGCAATTGCGGCACCCATCGCTCCCATTCCCGCAAGAGAAACACCGCCCAGCGTTTCGGGGATCAAGAGGAAATTGAGTGCTACATTGGTAAGTGCCCCCGCTGTAACAGTCAGCATAGCAGGCAGACTCTTTTTGCTCACCGTATACACGCTGCCCATAAAGGTCACCAGGCTGGAAAACACCGTTGCAATGGTCAAAACGGGAATATACCGCCAGCTTTCGTAGTAGCTTTCATGGTACAAAAGTCCGGTAAACAGCTTGGAAAACAAAATAATTCCCGATGCACCCGCAAACAAAATGGCAAGATAGAAGGTGAATACTCTGCTAAAAAATTCTGATCTCTCTTTTTTATCGTCCTCCAGTACCGAAGAATAGGTCCAAGCTTGGGCAAAGACCTGGCAAATAAGGGTGATCAGCGTGGGGATCTTATACGCCGCGGTATAAATACCGTTGGCTCCCTGCCCCACAAAGGCTGTGACCATATAGCGGTCGGAAACCGAAATGATCCACCAAAATACCGTATTGGGAATGAGCGGAATGCTGTAGCGCAGCATATCCCCCCAAAGCTTTTTGGGTATCCCCCTAAGCGGCACCAGATCCCGCCACAGTCTCTCCACCGCAAAGATCAGAAGGAACACCGCAAAGTCCGCCACTGCCACCGAAAGAACATAGCCGGTGACGCCTAAGTCAAAGACCAAAAGAAAGAGCAAATTAAAGAGAATGACAAGCAGGGTGTTGATAACCCCCTGAACGGCATAAAATTTAAAATGATCCTTGGTGCGGATATACAGCGATACCAAGGAGTGCAGTGAGGAAGCTGCCGTATAGCAGACGATCAACCACACACTGCCTTTGAACATATCAAAGCACCTGAGTATAGGCACTGCCGCCGCATACAAAAGCGCACCCAAAAAAAGAATAGTAAACCCTGCCGTGAGCACCTTTTTGGGATCTTGTGCCTTATCCAGCGCAAAGCGGAATACCGCCTCGGTGATTCCCAGCGACAGCAGGGGCAGCAATAATTTTGCCGTTTGCGCCAAAAGATCTGCTGCGCCGAACTGCGCATCGGTGAGCAGATAGGTATAAAGCGGGGTCAGAAAGAACACAAGGATCTTGGAACCAAAGGTGCCAAGGGTGATCAACCCCGTATTGGAAAGCAGTTTTTTGTACTTGTTCATGATTTTTCCTACATGGGGCTTGCCCCATACCCCAATTCAATCTCCCAAAACTTTTAAATATTTTTATATAACAAATTTATTGTATCACATTTTTGAAATATTATCAAGTTCCAACTTGACTATTTTCTTCCCGTTTGCTATAATCTATAAAAAATAAGCGAGGTAATATATATGATCCGTATTGAAATGGAAAACGGCGGCATCATCGATCTGGAGCTGGATCACACTGCCGCTCCCAAAACCGCCGCAAACTTTGAAAAGCTGGTGAAAGAAGGCTTTTACAATGGGCTGATCTTCCACCGCGTCATTGAAGGCTTTATGATCCAGGGCGGCGACCCCACCGGCACCGGTATGGGCGGCAGCCGCGAAAAGATCGTTGGCGAATTTGCCATCAACGGCTATAACAATCCCCTTTCTCATAAAAGAGGCGTGATCTCCATGGCGAGAAGCCAAAACCCCAACTCGGCATCCAGCCAGTTCTTTATCGTACACGAAGACAGCACCTTCCTTGACGGTCAGTACGCCGCCTTCGGTAAAGTAGTTGCCGGCATGGAAACCGTGGACGAAATTGCAGGAACCCCCACCGACTACTACACTAACCGCCCCTACGAAGAACAGAAGATCAAGTCTGTTACCGTCATTGCATAAACACAACAATCCCCGAAGCCGTTTTCTGATAAGCACTCCGAAGCTAAATGCTTTTTGGGAGTGCTTATCGTTTTTACAGCCTCGGGGATTTTTAGAGATTATTCAAAAAACATTCAAACAGAAAAGATAACCATCACGCTCTTTATCACCTTAATAATACAAATAAGTATCGATAGCCTTTAAAACAACATCTGCGTTAAAAAATGTTAAATATCCGGACTTAGACCGATCAATACTTCCTTCTAAATACAATACTGTGCCATCCGAAAGCACGTAAAAGCGAAATTCAGAGGGGATGCCGCTACCGCTATTTGGTCTTGCTTTTTCTTCAACCTGCAAAAAATGAGGTTCTCCCAACAACGCTTCTATTTCAACCGTTGTTGAATCATACCACAATTTTTTAGCTACCTCTTTATCAATAAAATCCTTGCGGTCGGATATATACATATATTGATGCGTGCTGAGTTCTTTGTACAACATGGCATACGTTTCGGAAGGATCGCTATTTACTATAAAACCTTGGGACGTCCAATTTTCAGAAATACGTATAAGATACTCCTGTAATGAACCCGTGTAAACACTCTTTACCGAATCTTTATAACCGCCAAAGCCGACTTCAAAAATGCTTCCATCCTCTAAAATATAAATTTGTACCGAACGTAAAAACTCTTTATTAATAGGATAAACCGATCCTTTATAATGCGGTTCGCCTAATATATTTTTCAGCGTATTTCTATCATCAATGTCTGGATAAACATTGTTTACAGCCTCACAGGGAACATATCCCTCGCGATCGGTAAAATAGGTATCTAAATATCGCATCAATACTTCATGAAGCGCTTGGTGAGTTTCGGCAGGATCAACCTTTGGCTCTTCCGGTGTAACGGTATCACTCGGTAAAGAAGGTGTTTGCACCTCAGGCGTTTGTGCCGAAGGCGGCGTATTCT
>SVRY01000045.1 GCA_015064585.1 Oscillospiraceae bacterium | reverse complement strand
CACAGCCTCCGGTGACGTATTAAATTTGCGCCGATTTGACCGCTAAAAGCAGTCAAATCGGCAATTTTGGTCGGAGTGACAGGATTCGAACCTGCGGCATCGACGTCCCAAACGTCGCGCGCTACCAGCTGCGCCACACCCCGAAGTGTGTAAAATATTGAATTTTTGATGGTTTTCTGTAAGTGGTCAAATCTGTGGTCAAAACATTTTGTCGGTGTTTTTTTGAAAAGGGTAACACCCGAAAAAGTCAATGTTTTCAAGGGTTTTCGAGTATTTGAAAAATCAAGAAGCGAAAGCCGCCTGCATGCTCCCAAAGCAGGCGCGCTACAGTACTTGCAAGCGTAGCTTGCAATGTACAATGCGCTACATCCCGATGATCAACAGTGTTATTATAACAAGATGTTTTGGGAATGTCAAGAGTTTCCAATAAAGTTTCGATTCCTAAAATTGATTTTTCAAAGTCCTTTTGATACAATAAGTTCAACGCAAAGTTGAGAAAGACTCATTTTTAAGTCGCTTCCTTTTGTGTAAATAATATGTGATAATATATATACAAAATATCACTGCGGAGGATGAAGTCATGCAAGAAACTATGGGGCAGATTATCAAAAGATTACGCAAAGAAAAAAATCTAACGCAAGAAGACCTGGCTATGCAGCTTG
Source organism: Oscillospiraceae bacterium (assembly GCA_015064585.1). Taxonomy (GTDB): domain Bacteria; phylum Bacillota; class Clostridia; order Oscillospirales; family CAG-272; genus SIG655. The sequence continues at coordinate 16,409 of SVRY01000045.1, read as the reverse complement.
GCGTTACATTTCAAGCGGTTTCAAAATGGGAAAACGGTCTGGGCATGCCTGACATTTCTCAGGTGGTGCCGCTTGCGCATATATTCGGTGTAAGCACCGACGTGCTTTTCGGTATTTCAGGAACAAATGACAAAGACGAGGTTGTAAAAATCATCAAGAACGCCCAATCGCTCCTTACCCGCCCGCTTACAGCAAAGGGGCTTCTCAAAAAATATTCCGCTTTACAAGACGGTTTGAAAGTATATCCCAACAACACTACCCTTCTGTTGGAAACCTTGGAGACAGGGCTTGCTCTTTCTTACCCCGAAAACACCGTCTACGATGCAGAGCATGCCAAACCGATCTATCACGCCTGCATTCGGTATGCAAATCTGATTATTTCTTATTCGCCAAACGCCACCGATGTTCTGCGCACACACATGATCATGGTAATTTTACATTCCGCATATGGGGATTTCAAAAACGCCTACGCACATGCACAGCATTTTCCCTGGCGCACAGATTTGAATATCCATGTCATGTACGCCTACTTGGCCCACTGGAAAAAGGATTACGAAACCGAGGTGCAAAGCTGTCAGTACGGCGTGCTGTTTTATCTGCAAGCCCTAATGAATATTGTATTGCGTCTGTCACAAGCCTATAGTACGCTCGAAAAAAACAAGGATGCCGTAAAGACGCTGGAAACAGCCCTCGGGCTGATCAATTGTATTTTCAAAGAGGAAGATGTTTTACCGCCGATCCATCACCGTGAACAAGGCGACCTATACAAAGTACTCGCTGAAATATATTTGAAAGACGGCAACACCGATATGGCTTTGCACTATCTCAAAAAAATGGCGGACTACGATACAATGGAGTATGAAAAAATAAGCATCAATACGCCTATGTGTTCGCCGCTTTTCAAATCCATTCCGCACGGACTGTATCGCAAGCGCATTGACTGCCACCAAAATTTGATTGCCAAATTGACCGACGAATGCTTTGAGTCCTTGACGGACAACGAACAGTATAAGCAGCTGCTGAAAACCGCCGGAATATGAAAAGAACCTTCCGTCATATAAAAAACAATGCAGTTATTTATACCGCTCATTCGCTTTCGCTTTTCATCGCCGCGCTTTTTTACTACAAGCTGATCGGTATATATGCCACCGGTATTCTGTTTTGCATCCTTGCCATTTACGCCCTTTGTATGGCTCTTGGTCAGCGTGCGCAAAAATGCTATCACAAATATGAAAAAGAAGACCGCTTGACCCAACCAAACGAGCTTTGTTTGGCAATTGCCATTTGCTGTCCTATTTATTGGTGTTGGATGATTGTCGGCATGATCCCCATTACCTCCTATGAAGCATGGCTGCTCACAGGACTCCCCATCAATCTGATTGGATGGTTTCCATTGAGAGAAGCCGCAATGAAGGTGAGATTAAAAACGGTATTTTGGAGCCTTCAGATATCAATATACCTCCTTCTGCTGGTCATTTGTCAGCTCATACTGCCATTTCTGCTATAAATCTCCCCTCCTACACAGTCAACGCTGTACCGGAGGGGTTTTCATATGATGTGACATGTCAAGAAAATCAAAAAAAGTTTCGTTATTTTTCGTTTTTCTTTTAAAAAACTGTGGAAAGTTCCTGTCCTTTGTGCTATAATAGCAGACGTTTTGCAAGAAATCAATGTTTTCACGGTAAGGGATGGACAGTGCATGGAAAACTTAAAGGTTATTGCGCACATCAAGTGCGACTTTACCACCAAATTCGGTATTCCCCGCCAGAGCGGGCTGATTGAAGAATTGCAGGCAAAGATCATCATGGAGCCTGCCTATCGGGATCCTGCCGCCTTCCGAGGACTATCGGACTTTTCCCATATTTGGCTGATCTGGGCGTTTTCCGAATCGAAAAAGAAAAACTGGTCTGCCACCGTACGCCCTCCGCGCCTTGGCGGTAACACGCGCATGGGTGTTTTTGCCACCCGTTCGCCCTACCGTCCCAATCCCTTGGGGCTGTCCTGCGTCAAACTGCTGGATATTTGCTATGATCCCAATCTGGGTCCTGTTTTGACAGTGGCGGGCGCTGACCTCATGGACGGCACTCCGATCTATGATATCAAGCCCTATCTCCCTCTTGCCGACTGCCGCCCCGATGCCATCGGCGGTTTTGCAGAGCACACTGCCGGCACACGTCTGCAGGTGATATTCCCCGCCCACCTTGCCGCACAAGTCCCCGCCGACCGTCTTTCGGGCCTGACTGCCGCACTGGCAGGCGATCCCCGCCCCGCCTATCAAAACGATCCCCTGCGCGAATACGGCTTTACCTTTGCGGGACTGGAGGTAAAATTCAAGGTGACTGAGGATATCTTGACCGTAACCGATATACTGCCCGACACGTTCAAAAAATCATGATAAATTTCTCAGTTTCCTATTGACTTTATCACTTTATCATGCTAAAATGTTGTCCATTGAAATATGAAATACACACAAGGTGAGATCATGAATCATAAACTCCCCAATGAAGAAACCCAGCATTTATTTGAATCCATTCTAAGGCTGGAGAGCATTGACGAATGTGCCGCATTTTTTGAAGATATCTGCACAATTCGTGAATTACAGGATATCTCCCAGCGGCTCAAAGTCGCCTCCATGCTGGATGAAGGCAAAAACTATAAAGAAATCTCAGAACAAACCGGCGCCAGCACCGCCACCATCAGCCGTGTCAACCGCTGTCTGATCTACGGAAGCGGCGGCTACCGCCTTGCTCTTGACAAGGCGCCCAAAAAGGAGGAAACGCCATGATTATCAGCGATCAAGTACTAAAAAGCAACGAAAAAGCCATGTTTGCTCTGCGAGAGCTGTACGGTATGTACGGCTACTCCCGTTTCAAAATGAGCAAATTCGAAGAATATGATCTATATGTCGGCAACAAAAATTTCCTCATTTCCGACAACATCATCACCTTCACCGACCGGGGCGGGAAGCTGATGGCGCTCAAGCCCGACGTAACCCTTTCCATCGTAAAAAACAGCAAGATCATCCCAGGTTATGTGGAAAAAGTGTACTATGATGAAAATGTATACCGCATGGCAAACGAAAGCTACAAAGAAATTATGCAGGTGGGACTGGAATGTATCGGTGCAGTGGATACCTATACTCTCAGTGAAGTAGTCATGCTTGCTGTGCGCAGTCTTGCCCTGATTTCAAACGACTTTGTACTGGACATTTCCCATCTGGGCATTCTCTCCCGCGTGCTTGCCATCATGGGAGTATCTGATAAAGCCAAGGCTGAGCTGCTTTCTGCGGTGGGCAAGAAAAATCTGCACGCCATCGATGAAATTTGCTCCGCAGAAGGAATCTTGCCCGAAAAAGCGTCTCTTTTGAAGTCACTGGTGAGCGCATACGGAAGCCCCGAAAAGGTCTTTGATTCCCTTGGCGAATCGGCAAACGACCCTGTGATCCGGGATGCCAAAAACGAGCTTTTGGACATTCTCTCTCCCGTTTGGGATGCGGTGCAAAGCGGCAAGGTTCGCCTTGATTTCTCAGTGGTAAATGACATGAACTATTACAACGGCATTGTCATGAAGGGATTTATCAACGGCATTCCCCAAAGTATTCTTTCGGGCGGTCAATACGACAGACTGCTTGCCAAAATGGGCAAAAAAGCAGGCGCTGTGGGCTTTGCAGTATATCCCGATATGCTGGAGGCTCTGGCTCCTTCCCAAAAACAATATGACATTGACACCGTGATCCTGTACGATGAAAACACCGAGCCCATGGCTCTATATAATACCGTACGCCTGTTTTCCGAAGGTGGAAAAAGCGTAATGGCGCAAAAGACAATTCCCGAAAAGCTTCGATACAGACAACTGCTCAAATTAACCGAAAGCGGGGTGCAGATCCTTGAAAACAATGCTTAATGTTGCCCTGCCCAAGGGTCGTCTTGGCGAAAAGGTATACGCCATGTTTGAAAAAGCGGGCTTTGAATGCCCCTCCATCAAAGAAACAAACCGAAAACTGATTTTTGAAAACCCCGAAAAAGGCGTGCGCTATTTCTGGGTCAAGCCCTCGGATGTTGCCATTTACGTGGAAAGAGGGGCTGCCGATGTGGGCGTTGTGGGAAAAGACATTCTTTTGGAATATGAGCCCGATGTATATGAACTACTGGATCTGAAAACCGGCAAATGCCGTATGGCAGTCGCCGCGCCCCGTGAGTTCCGTGACGACACCGAGCGCACCCTCAAGGTTGCCACCAAGTTCAGTAATATCGCCAAGGAATACTACGCGTCCCTTGGCAGAGATATCGACATCATTCATTTAAACGGCTCCATTGAAATCGCTCCCATTTTGGGGCTTTCCGACGTAATCGTAGATATCGTGGAAACGGGTACCACGCTTCGGGAAAACAATCTGGAAGTGTTTGAAACCATCGTGCCCATCAGCGCACGTTTCATTGCCAACAAGGCAAGCTTCAAATTCAAAAACGAACCGATTGAAAAGATTCTTGCAAGTTTAGCCGAGCAGACGAAAGGCTAAAATAAAATCTCATAACACCTCATCCACCATTTTGCCAATGACTAAGCTTTGCAAGTTTGCCGTAGGAAAACTTGGGGCGGAAAGAAGAAAAGGCTTATAAAACGATTAACTCTGATTTCCGCCGCCCCCTTCCCCCACCGGGGAAGGCAAAGGTTTTCGCCAATTCGTTTACTTCGCTTACCAAAACGATGTTCGATTGGTTGATGATGAGGGTGAATGAAAAATTTTCAGAAACCGTTGCACCTTGTGAAGCCTTTCTACCATAAATGGGGCCAAGGTGGCAATCGTGACAGATGATGTGTCACAAAATATTTTCAAAAGCAATTACGAATCACACAAGAAAGGTTGGTCATATAGCATGATCAAAATATACAAATACGGCGAAGTGCCAAACGATGAAATTTTCGCCCGTGTTACCCCCGCCGTGGACGTGGCAGGCATCGTATCCGATATTATAGGAAACGTCAAAGAAAACGGTGACTCTGCCCTTGTGGATTACACCGAGCGCTTTGACGGTGTAAAACTGCAAAGCCTTGCCGTCAGCCCCGAAGAGATCGAAGAAGCCCTTGCACAGGTGGAACCGCAGTTTCTTGAAATTCTGGAAAAAGCGGCAAAAAACATCCGCAAATTCCACGAAAGACAGGTGCGAAACAGCTTCATCATCAATGACGAGGACGGCATTGTCATCGGTCAAAAGATCATTCCGGTGGACCGCGCAGGGCTTTATGTCCCCGGCGGTACTGCCGCATATCCCTCCACCGTTTTAATGGACGCCATTCCCGCAAAGATTGCGGGCTGCCGCGAGGTGGTCATGGTGACCCCTCCCATGAAAAACGGCAAGATCAACCCCGTCATTCTTGCCGCCGCCAAGATCGCAGGCATCGACCGTATTTTCAAAGTGGGCGGAGCCCAAGCCATTGCCGCATTGGCATACGGCACCGAGTCTGTGCCCAAAGTAGACAAGATCGTCGGCCCCGGCAATGCCTTTGTGGCAGAAGCCAAAAAGCAGGTGTTTGGTCAGGTCAGCATTGACATGATCGCAGGCCCCAGCGAGATCCTCATCATTGCCGACGGCAAAACCAATCCCCGTCATGCCGCCGCTGACCTGCTCTCGCAGGCAGAGCACGATAAGCTGGCAAGCGCGGTACTGGTCACCAACTGTATGGAGCTGGCGAAGGCGGTGCAAGCAGAGCTGGAAGTGCAGATCCCTCTGCTTTCCCGTCACGAGATCGCCCGCGCCTCCATTGACAACAACGGCAAGATCATCGTTGCCAATGATATAAGCAAGGTCATCGACATTGCCAACGAGCTCGCCCCCGAGCATCTGGAGCTGCTACTTGACAATCCCTTTGACTACTTAGACCGCATTCGCCACGCAGGCTCCATCTTCATGGGCAGAAACTGCCCCGAGGCGCTGGGCGACTACTTCGCAGGGCCAAACCATACCTTGCCCACCAGCGGCACTGCCCGCTTCTCCAGCCCCCTTTCGGTGGACGACTTCATCAAGAAGACCCAGTACACCTACTATACCAAAGAAGCCCTTGCACGGGTTGGTCATGACGTAGCTTTCTTTGCCGAAAAAGAAGGTCTGAGCGCCCACGCAAAGAGCGCGGTTATTCGGTTGGAAGATTAAAGGAACCCCTTTTCCAAAGTTTTTGATCAAAACTTTTTTCAAAAAGTTTGGCAGGGTGTGGGACGGTGTCCCACAAAAAACGCCGTATCCGTGAGGCTCTGCCTCACACTGCGCGACCTTTTGAAAAAGGTCGATCAAAACTTTTAAAACAAAAAAATATTAACACATAGAGAAAAACCATGAGCAAATTTTTTAGTTCCAAATACGCATCTCTTGTGCCCTATACTCCGGGTGAGCAGCCAAGGGATATGCAATACATCAAGCTTAATACCAACGAATCCCCTTTCCCTCCCTCCCCCAAAGCGATGGCGGCGGCGGCAGAGGCTGCAAAGGGGCTGCAACTGTACAGTGACCCCACCGCCCAAAAGCTAAACGAAGCCATGGCGGCAAAATATGGGGTGTCCACCGATGAAATTATCATGACAAACGGCTCGGACGAGGTTTTGAACTTTGCCTTTATGGCATTCTGCGACGAAACCCATCCTGCAGTCTTTGCCGACATCACCTACGGCTTTTATTCGGTATTTGCCGATATCAACCGTATTCCGTCCACCGTTATTCCCTTGCGCGAGGACTTCACCCTCTCCATAGATGATTATATAGCCGCCAAGGGAACCGTTTTCATTGCCAACCCCAATGCCCCCACAGGCTTGCTCCTGCCCCTATCGGAAATAGAAAGGCTTTTGCAAAGCGATCCTTCCCGCATGGTGATCATCGATGAAGCATACATCGACTTTGGCGGCAAAAGCTGCGTACCGTTGATTCACAAATATGACAATTTGCTGGTTACGGGAACCTTTTCCAAATCCCGCAGTATGGCAGGTGCCAGACTTGGCTTTGGTGTTGCAAACAAAGAACTCATCCGCGATCTGAACACAATCAAATATTCCACCAACCCCTATAACGTCAATTCTATGACTATGGCATCAGGCATCGGCTGTCTTTCTGACGAAGACTACACCCGTGAAAACTGCGAGAAGATCATATCGGCAAGAGCCTATACCATGCAAGCACTTCGTGAAATGGGCTTTACCGTCACCGACTCCCGCGCCAATTTCGTCTTTGCCCGCCACCCTGCAATCGCAGGCGAAGAGCTGTATCTGAAACTGCGCCAAAAGGGCATTCTGGTGCGCCATTTCACTTCCCCTAAAATCGCCGACTATAACCGTATCACCATCGGCACCATGGAGCAAATGCAGGTGTTTGTACAAACCGTGAAAGAAATTTTGAAATAAAAAGCACCCATTTCCCAAGGTCACCGCAAACGCATCGACCTTTTGAAAAAGTCGATCTAAACTTTAAAACCGAAAACACTTCACATTTTGGAGACTACTATGAGAACTGCAACCATCACACGCAATACAGCCGAAACTCAAATTGAATTAACTCTCAATTTGGACGGCAGCGGCAAGAGTAATATTGCCAGCGGATGCGGCTTTCTGGATCATATGCTGACCCTGTTTGCCCGCCACGGCAGATTTGACCTGACCCTGACCTGCAAGGGTGATACCTATGTGGACGATCACCACACCGTAGAGGACATCGGTATTGCCCTGGGCATGGCGTTTTCCAAGGCGCTGGGCGACAAAAAAGGCATTGTCCGCTACGGAAACATGATCCTGCCCATGGACGAAGCTCTGATCCTTTGCGCCGTTGACATTTCAGGCAGAGGCATGCTCTGCTATGAGCTTGCCATTCCCACCGCCAAGGTAGGCACCTTTGATACCGAGCTGGTGCAAGAATTTTGGCTGGGATTTGTACGCAATGCCGACTGTACCCTGCATATAAAACAGCTTGCGGGCAGTAATTCCCACCACATCATCGAAGGTGCATTCAAGTCGCTTGGCAGATCGATCTCTACGGCAATTGCCATTGATCAGCGCTTTGCCGATGAAATCCCCTCCACGAAGGGAGTACTGTAATGATCGCTATCATAGATTACGGCGTCGGAAACCTCTTTTCGCTGACCAGCTCCTTCTTTGCAATCGGAGCAGAGATCAAGGTAGTATCCGCCCCCGAAGAGCTGGAAAACGCAGAAAAGATCATTCTGCCCGGTGTAGGTGCCTTTGGCGATGCCGCCCAAAAGCTGCGCGATAGCGGCATGGCAGATGAACTGCTAAAGCAAGCGGCAAAGGGAAAGCCGATTTTGGGTATTTGTCTTGGTATGCAATTGCTGCTGGAAAAAAGTTATGAATACGGCGAACACCAAGGACTGGGACTGATCCCCGGTGAAATTCGCCCCATTTCCGATGTGATCCCCGCCGATTTAAAAATCCCGCACATCGGATGGAATGCCCTGCATTTAACCAAGCCGCAAAATGCGCTGTTTAAGTATCTCAAAGAAGGAGATCACGTCTACTTTGTGCATTCCTTTTACGGTACAAACTGCGCGCAAAACACCATTGCCACCACCGAGTACGGTGCGCCCCTAACAGCTGCCGTAGCCAAAGACAATGTATTCGGCTGTCAATTTCATCCCGAAAAGAGCGGTAATGTGGGACTTTCTATTCTGAAAGCTTTTTGCGAGGTGTAAGATATGTATATTTTTCCTGCCATCGACCTATATGAAGGCAAAGCGGTACGCCTTTTCAAAGGCGACTACGCACAAATGACAATTTACAGCGAAAACCCCGCCGAAATTGCCAAGGATTTCGCTTTGGCAGGTGCCCGGCACCTGCATCTTGTGGATCTGGAGGGTGCTAAGTATGGCACGACTCCCAATCTGAAAATCATCGAAAAGATTCTGTCTCATACCGGTATGTTCACCGAGGTAGGCGGTGGTATTCGCAGTATGGAAACCGTTGATACCTATCTTTCGGCAGGTGTCAGCCGCGTGATCCTGGGCACTGCCGCCGTGAACGATCCCGTATTTTTGGAAAAAGCGGTACAGAAGCATGGTGAAAAGATCGCCGTAGGAGTAGATATCAAGGACGGCATGGTCGCCATCAAAGGCTGGACCGAAAAATCCGCACTTGACGCCTTCACGTTTTGTCATGATCTGCAAAAACTGGGCGTTACAACGATCATCTGCACCGATATTTCCAAGGACGGTGCCATGATGGGAGCCAATCACAGTCTTTACCGCCGTTTAATGGATGAGCTTTCCATGAACATAGTCGCCTCGGGCGGCGTTTCAAGCCTTGATGACGTAAAAAAGCTTGCCGCCATCCATCTTTACGGTGCCATCATCGGCAAGGCATACTATACCGGTGCCATTTCCATTAAAGAAGCAATCGAGGTTTCCAAATGATTACAAAAAGAATTATTCCCTGCCTTGACGTCAAAAACGGAAGAGTGGTCAAGGGAGTCAATTTTGAAGGGCTAAATGACGTTTCAGACCCCGTGGCACTGGGGAAATACTATAGTGACCACGGCGCGGACGAACTGGTATTTTACGATATCACAGCCTCTGCCGAGGGACGCACACTGTTCACCGATATTTTAACCCGTGTTGCCCAAACGATCTTCATCCCGCTCACCGTAGGCGGCGGCATCAACACCCTACATGATTTTGACCGCGTACTCAAATGCGGAGCGGACAAGGTAAGCGTCAACTCGGGTGCCATTCGCAATCCAGCCCTGATCGGTGAAGCAGCCAAGCGCTACGGAGATCAGTGCGTGGTACTCTCCTGCGACATAAAGCGCGTGGAAGGAGAATTCCGTGTATTTGCCAAGGGCGGACGCGAGGACACCGGTATGGAAGCCATCAGCTGGATCCGCCGCTGTGTGGAAAACGGCGCCGGTGAGGTGGTGGTCAATTCCATTGATACCGACGGGGTGAAAAAGGGCTTTGACCTAGCCATGCTGCAGGCTGTCTGCGAGGCTGTTTCGGTCCCCGTGATCGCATCAGGCGGTGCCGGATGCATCAATGATTTCACCGATCTCTTCAAAGCACTTCCCAAGGTGGATGCAGGTCTCGCCGCTTCCATTTTCCACTTTGGAGAAGTAAAGATCGAGGATCTGAAAAACGAATTGAAGAATAACGGGATCCCCATGCGGATCTGATAAGCCGAATAATATCAACCTCAAAACTTTCAATTAGGAGAAAACTATGCTTAACATAAGTGAACTGAAATTTGACGAAAAAGGTCTGATCCCCGCCATCGTGGTGGATGCAAAGACAAAAAAAGTACTGACCCTTGCCTATATGAACCGCGAAAGCCTGGCTATTTCCCTGGAAAAAGAGCTGACCTGCTTCTGGAGCCGCTCCCGAAATGAGCTTTGGCTCAAGGGAGAAACCAGCGGAAATTATCAGCATATCGTTTCCATCACAGCCGATTGCGATAAGGATGCGCTGGTGGTCATGGTTGAGCCCGACGGCCCCGCCTGCCACACGGGCAGCGAAAGCTGTTTTACCCATCCTGTTTTCGAGAGCGAAGAACGCCACGAATTTTCGCTGGAGCAGTTAATGACCATGCTTGTGGGCAGAAAAACCGAAAAGAAGGAAGGCTCCTATACCACCTACCTCTTCGAAAAAGGCATTGATAAAATTCTGAAAAAGGTAGGCGAAGAATGCACCGAGGTTATCATCGCAGGTAAGGCAGACGACAAAAAGGAAACCGTCTATGAAATTGCCGACCTTGCTTATCACGTGATGGTTCTGATGATCCAAATGGGCATCTCTTTGGAAGACATTCACGATGAGCTGGCTTCCCGCCATGTGATCGATCACAAAGTAAAGCAGGAGAAAATGACAAAATGATCGCCCCCAAGCCGCCCATGGGCTTCAACACCTGGAATACCTTCGGAAAGAATATAAATGAAGAACTGATCCGCGAAATTGCCGACTGTTTTGCCCAAAACGGACTGCGTGAAGCGGGCTATGAATATATTGTCATCGACGACTGCTGGTCCGAGATGGAACGAGATCCCGAAAGCGGCAGTATTGTTGCCGACAAAGAAAAATTCCCATCGGGAATGAAAGCACTTGGAGACTATATCCACCAAAAGGGATTAAAATTCGGTATGTATTCCTGCTCGGGTGTGCGCACCTGCGGCGGTTATCCCGGCAGTTTTGGTCACGAGTATCAAGATGCCAAAGATTTTGCTTCCTACGGATGCGATCTTCTCAAATACGATTTCTGTTTCCGCCCGAATGTTGTGGAATCCAAACTGCTCTACCGCAAAATGGGTATGGCACTGCGTGCCACCGGACGGGATATTGTCTATTCGGTCTGCACAGGCGGCATGGATCATCCCGAAAAATGGGCGAGATCGGCAGGCGCTCATATGTATCGTTCCACCCTTGACATTTCCGACAGCTATGAATCTTTCAAGGGCATTGCCCTTGGGCAAGCGCCGAATCTGCACTACTCTGCACCCGGATGCTTCAACGATCTGGACATGCTGACCGTGGGTATGTACGGAAATGGCAATGTGGCAGACGGAGGATGCAGCAAGACCGAATATGCCACCCAATTCATGCTTTGGTGCCTATTTGGCACGCCTTTAATGCTGGGATGCGATCCCCGCACACTTTCTCCCGAACTGCTTTCTCTTTTGAAAAACCAAAAGCTGATCGAGATCAATCAAGATCCCGAATGCCGCCCTGCTTTTGAAGTATCCGCCCACCCCTGGATCGGCGGCAGAAAGGCGTATTTCCGTTTCCTGAAAAACGGCGAATATGCACTGGGTCTTGTGAATTTTTCAGACAGCGACGGTGAGGTTCCCTTCTACACCTACAGTGCGGGGCTGGGAGAAGGCTACTGCATGCAATTTGAAAACCTTGTAACAGGTGAGATCTCAACGCCGCAAAAAGATTACTTCGGCGCCAATATCCCCGCCCACGGATGTGCCGTTTATAAAGTAACCCTTGTTTGATCCGTATAACAACAAATCAGCCTCAAATGTTCCTCGGGAACAGATGAGACTGATTTTTATTATTGTGATTAGCTAAAATCCTTGGATCTTCTTTTTTTCATTGCCGTTTTCACGGTTACGATTCCGCAAACTCCCAGCGCCCCCACAGCAATACCGACACACAAAAAGACCGTGGAATACACATAAATGCGGTTATCGGAAAGTTTTTGGTTTTTGCCGGCAGAGGACTGCTCTTGGAAATCAAGCATCACCGTTATACTCTTTTGGCATTTGGTACAACGCACCTTTGCCTTTCCCATAGCATTTTCCGTGGGCTGCTCTGTGATCTCTCCTTTTTTCAAGGAATGGGATTCCACATCGGCTTTTTGACCGCACAGCTGACAAATATGCCAATGAGAATTGGCATCCGACTCCCATTCATACGCATCCACTACGTGAGCAGGCTCGCCTTGGGTATAGGTCTCTTGACCGATCATACCGCATTCGCAAACATAATAATACTGTACCCCCGATTCACAATTGGCAAGAGCATGCCGATACTGGTCCAAGGGATCCTGTTTATCAAACACGTGCCCTTCATGATGCAATTTTTGCAACGTGGGATATGCATAGCCATCGGCATTGCCAATTTCCCACACTTCTTCAAAATCAAACGCGTAGGTTTCCTGTTTTTTGGCATCACTTTCCTGCATACCTATGGTAACTCCGTTTATATCGGCACGAAATGCGCCTTTATAGGGGCTGCCGATACCAAACTGCGCACTTCCGGGTGTGGACGCACATCCCAATATATAATATGCATTTTTAACATCGATCTCCGATGATGTATCATCTCCGGCAATGGCACCCACACTCTCTTCGCCCATCACCTTGCCGATCGAATAACAATTCTCAATGTTATAATAATTCTCGCCCTCAATGCCGCCAACATATTTTACACCGCTGATATCCCCTGTATTATAACAATTCACAATATCGCCTCTGTTACGTCCGGCAATACCGCCCACATAGCTGATTCCCACTACTTTTCCCGTATTGAAGCAGCATTCGATCAAGTAATCTTCCACATTGGGGATATACTCTCCTATAATACCTCCTACATAACTGCTTTTTGGATGATCTGAAGATACATCACCGGTATTATAACAGTATTTCGCATTGCCGTTACCGGCAATACCGCCCACACAGGTATCACCGTTCACCGTTCCTTCATTGAAACAATAAACCGCATTTCCTTCTCCCATGATACCGCCGCATTGAGAACCGGAGATCTCCCCGCTGTTGTGAGAGTACATCGCATCTCCCTTAGCAACGATCCCACCGGCTCGGTAAGAAGCGCTGCACACGTTACCTCTATTGTAACAATAGGTAATAGCAACATCTTTACCCGTTACCGCAATGCCTCCTGCGTATCCGTTTTGGCTATACACGTCGCCTTCATTCGTGCAGTATGCCGCATCTCCATATCCGATAATACCCGCAGAACTCATGGAACCGATCACGCTGCCCGTATTATTGCAATAAACAGCTGCCCCCTGCTCCACGATACCGGCAGTTCTTTCTTGGGATCGGATATCTCCTTTGTTGTGACAGTACATTGCTTCGCCTTTGCCCACAATGCCGCCATCTCCACGCATAACACCGGTATATGTACAGTATGCCGCACTGCCCGAACCCACAATGCCTCCGCTAAAATTATCCTGATTTAAGGAAAGATCCAACACATAAGCTCCGCTTTGACAGTTTTGCACCGTACCTTCCCCTATAATGCTGCCCATAGTTTTCTCGCCTATGATAACGGAATTTTCGATATTCAAATTATAAATGATCCCCTTTTCGCTGTAGCTGAATAAGCCCGCCCATTCGTCCTTGTTGTTTACAAACAATCCATGAATAGTATGTCCGTTTCCATCGAAATATCCTTTAAAATTCATCGATCGGCTTCTACCGATGGGATCCCACTGATAGATATTTCCTTTATAGGGAGAGGAATATTCCGATTCGGGCGATCTGTGCCAAAAGCCAGGTGTGGAGGGCGAATGATCAAACATGCTGTTTTCTCCGCTTTCATCCCCCCAAATTCCGGTGCCCAAATATCCGGTATTTTTTCCGTCCGTCACTATGATCAATCCGGTATCATAGTCAAATGTAAATGTTTCATCATTCATATAGAGATCGGCAGCCAGTTTGACATACTGCTCCTTATAAGTTGTCCCCTTATTGACCGATTCGCAAAAAAATGCCAATTGATTGGGTGTTTCAATGATATACGGATCGGTTCTTGTCCCGCTTCCGCCTGCAAAACCGGTAGAACTGCCGCCGTTCCAAAACTCCGACTTTGCCTGCACAGGTATAATTCCCCCAAAAACAGCCGTCAAAACCGCCATCATTATAAGCATGGATACAACTCTTCGTTTCATAAACATCTCCTTCTTTTCTTCCAATATATCTTTAGAGGACAAAAACGCAGAAAATCCCGGTGTGTTGACCATAGCTCCGATTCCCACAATGACTAGGGGTGATATCTGCGCACCGCATTGACAGCTATAATAATACACAGCAGTCTCAGTACAGACATCCGGAGAAATCAAGTATTCCTCGTTCTTCTCCGACATTCACACCGTGTTTTTATTTCATTATATCAGATAGCAATCCTCCTGTCAATATTGCTTTACCGCCGCCGACAATATACCGCACAATAAAAATCCCCGAGGGGTAATTTCAGTTTCGGGTATGACCCTAATACTACCGGCTGCGCACAAGTGCGCTTTAGGTTGGTCTGTCAGCCATGCAATTGCTGCTTTCCACCCGCAAACGGGTTGAATTGCTTTTATTTTTTCGTGAAGCGTCATTTTTGTTAGCCTTCCCCAGCGGGGAAGGCTTGGATTGAGCAAATCTGCAAGCGCAGATCATCGAAACGAAAAGGCTTAGGTTGAGCAAATGACAAAATGTTTTGGTCTGCGAAATTAACACCGCCTCTGTTTTTTTCTCAGCGGTTAACCTTTATTGAACCACGCGACTATCGTTGGTTTACGTTATCCAAAAAAACACGCCCGATTGGCGTGATACTCTTATCAGAGTATCACGCCAACTCTATTCGCCTGCGGCGAGTTCTATTGCTTCGCAGTGATATTCGGCTTACGCCGAGTGATATTCGCTTCGCGAGTTTAATGGCGAATAGAATACCACTGAAGCCGCAAGGCTTCAATATAACTGCCCGAAGGGCAATATCACTCTTTGCGAAGCAAAGAATATAACTTAAAAACAGAAAAGAGAGAGTCTTACGGAATTTAATTTCCGCACTACTCTCTTCTGTTTTTATTACCGGTTTCGCATTTGTATGACAAATGCTTTGGGCTATGGCCATACCTCTAAAGCGGCACGTCCCAAAAAGCCATCACCCACAGAAGAACACCACCAAAGAAAAATCCTTGGTGGTGTTCGTGTTTACTCCGCTAAAGTTGCAGAGGCAACTGCGCGGACGTGTTTTTGCCTATTATGTTAACAAATGATTTGTTTATGTTAACGAATTAGTTCTTTTTCTTGATGAAGAAGAACGCGCCGCCGGCTACTGCCAGTACAGCCACGATGATCAGGATGATTGCCCATACGGGGAATCCGCCTTCTTCTTCGGTGGTGTCACCGGGTTCGGTGGTGCCGGGAGTGGTAGTAGGATCATCGGGGTCGCCGGGCTGGGTGGTGGTGTCGCCGCCGGGCTGGGTGGTGGTGTCACCTTCGGGAGCTGCGGTTACGGTTACTGCGCAGGTTGCGCTGAGAGCACCGTCTTCGGATTTAACAGTGATGGTCGCGGTACCTGCTGCTACTGCAGTCAGCACGCCGTCCTTGGTTACGGTTACAACTGCTTCGTTATCGCTGGACCATACCAGGTTTACAGATACGCCTGCAGGAGTGATGATCGCGCCAAGAATTGCGTTCTTGCCGACTTCCAGAGTTACGCTTTCCTTATCAATGGTAATTCCGGTTGCCTTGATATCGCTTGCCATATCTGCGTCGGTACCTTCGGTGTAGCTGTGAGGTACTTCTGCGGGAATGATGGGACCGTCTGCCTTGAAGGGATCGTTGAAGCTGTCAAATGCGCCTACATCGGATACGCCGCAGTATGCTACCTGGCCGCCGGGGGTGGTCATGGTCAGCTTCACGGTATATTCGTGGCCGTCTACGGGGGTGATGCCGTATTCACATACTGCCAGACGCATAAAGCTTGCGTCGCCGTAGAATTCGCTGCCGGGATTATCGAATGCGTACTGATCAATTACGTATACCTTGTTGTCGGTTTCGTCCTTGATCACTACCTTCATCAGGAGTCTGCCGTCCTTCAGCTTTGCAAACATATCTGCATTGCTTTCGGTGGCGGTGGTGATTCCTACGATGAAGAATGTTCTGCCGCTCCAGTTTTCTACTTCGCCGTACTTGGGA
>SVRY01000044.1 GCA_015064585.1 Oscillospiraceae bacterium | reverse complement strand
CTTGCAAAGGCGTACAGACAACCACCTTCTAATGATCGCATTCAAACTATTACTTTTATTGTATCACAAAATTATGAATCTTTCAATATTCTTAACAGAGCAAAAGTAGATGAACTGTAGAGTTTAACCTCATTTTTATAATGACACAAGATTCTTGATAACTTAAATAGATTGTCATTAGGTATATTAGGGCAATATGTTGATTATTATTTTCAAAATGTTATAGCTCCGGAAAACGAGGGAGAGCCACTAAACATTATAGCAACTACGGTTTGTATACCTTGACAAATTCCAATTTATAGAATAACGAACGCCGACAGATTCGAAATCTGTCGGCGCTAATTATTTGTTTACTGCGGATCAATCACACTCCGCAGTTTTGTGTATTTACACAAGAACACTTCCCGCCCTTGTTCCGTTGTACACGGCATTTTCCACCACTACGGATCCGTTTATCAGAACATAATTCAGCCCTTCCGCTCTTTCGTGACAGGAGGCAAAATCCGCTCTGTCAATGATTTTATCGGCATCAAAAATACAGATATCCGCATCAAAGCCTTCTTTGAGAATCCCTTTCCTGCTCAGTCCGTAAACCTCCGCAGGCAGGGATGTCATCTTTCGGATCATTTCGGGTAACGCAACAACACTGCGTTCCCTCACATATCTTCCCAAGGCCCGTGGAAAGGAACCTCTCAACCGCGGATGATAGACCTCAATGCTGCCTCTTATGGAAGAGTCGGTGCATATCATGCATCTTGGGTGAGCCAAAACAGTTTCCAAATCCTCTTCGCCCATGAGGAAAAAGCAGGCTTCACAATTACGCTTGTTTGCTATCAGCATATCAAAGATGGTGTCGTAAACGTCTTTTCCGTGAATTTTTGCGATCTCGCTCAACCTGAGCCCTGTGTATTCCGGGAAAGCAGGGCATACCGTGATCAACACCCAGCTCAAATCATCCTCTGCACCGAACCTTTTTTTATGCACACTTTTGATTTTTTCACGAATTACGGGATCTGCCAAGTTTTTTGCCATTGCGAGCCCGCCGCCGGATTTATATTCCTTGGGAATGAATATTGCAGATAGATAGGTATCTGCCGCGGTGTATGGATAGGTATCACAATAAATATCGCACCCCGCTTGGTTGGCCTTATCGATCATTCCAAGGGTCGCTTTTACTTTTCCCCAGTTTTCTTTATACATGGCCTTGTGGTGAGAAAAAATGCCGCGAGCACCGGATGCTTTGATCACTTCTATAAATTCCTCGCAGGCCTCGACCAGTTTATCTCCCTCGTCCCGAATATGTGCCGATAGAATACCGCCGCACTCTGCGGCTACCGTTGCAAGATATATCAATTCATCTGTTTTCGCAAAACAACTGGTCGGATATATCAATCCAAAAGAAATGCCAAGAGCTCCATGCGCCATCCCCTCTCTGAGCAAATCTCCCATTTCTTTTAGTTCCTCCGTTGACGGGACACGATCATACGGCCCAATCACGGCATTTCTCAGTGCGCTATGACCGACGAAGGTTGCAAGGTTTGAACCCAGCGGAACCTCCTTGGCGATCTCAAGAAACGTTCCCATTGTTTTGTAAACCTGAGAGCTTTTGCCAAAAGAACCCACATCATAAGCTTTGTGTGTGATTCCGATCGGTGCTTTTGTTGCCCCACATTGCCCGCCAATAGAGGTTGTGATCCCTTGCTCCGCTTTTTCTACCTGGTCGGGAAACATCAGTATATCAGAGTCGGAATGACTGTGGGAATCGATAAATCCGGGGGTGACCGTAAGGCCTTTGGCATCTATCATTTTTTTGCCGTCCGCAATGTTTTTAGCAATGCAGGCAATTTTACCATCCCGTATTGCCAAATCGGCAAAATAAGGCGATGCACCTGTGCCGTCTATGATTCTTCCGTTTTTAATAATCAAATCGTACATAAAAAAACCGCCATTTATTGGTATGCAATTTAAAATGTGTTTGAATACGGCACCATTGTCATGATCCGGTAACATTTCTTCCATGCAAGTCCAATCATTAATGTATTTTGTTAAATATACTACAATCGGATTCTTTTGTCAAACACGTGGTACAAGAGAAGCAGCGAGGTGAAATTCACCTCGCTGTTTTTTATAAATCGCAAACATCTTTTCTTGGACGCTTAAACCATTTCCCCTTTGTAAAGTCGGGCATTGCCTGCGGAGCGCCACCTTGTTGAATCGAAATCTCCGAAAGTACCGAAACCGCCTGCCATGTAGCGGCATCGTAAATGTCTATTGGCATTTCCGAACCTTGCTTTAATGCATCAGTAAATGCCTTATAAGCAAACCAGTCCATACCTCCGTGACCTGCTTTTATCGCTTCGGGCGAGATGTTTTTCCAAAAATCAGGCAGGAAATCCTCTTCATAATTAACGCCGTTGTCAAGGTTGTTTTTATAATATTCGCTTGAATTCCAATATTCTTTTTCGCCGTCAAGGAACACTGTATTTGTGTCTTGCATATACATCCCTTTTGTACCGCGGACGGTAAAATCACGACTATAAGAGCGAGGCAAGGTTGTATCAAGGCGAAGGAGAATCGTTTCACCGTTTGCACAGGTCAAAACAGTGGTTATAATGTCACCCTGCTTAAAATCTGCATTTTTCATTTCCTCGGTGGCGTCTTCGCGCTCTTTTACATATTCTTTAAGGCTGACCGCTTTTGTGGCAAATGAAGATACGGTAAGAATCCGGTTGCCTCTGTTAATATCAAGAAGTTTAGCAATAGGACCCAAATCATGCGTAAGGTAGTTATCACAGCAACGGTTTAGATAGTTATCAAAACGGTAATGACGATTTACATGCCCATAAGCAATTTCCTTTCTTAAATCATGGGAATAAGAACCGGAGCAATGGACAACTGTGCCGAATTTTCCTTTTCTTGCCATGGCGGTTGCCAAGAGTTCTTTCTTACCCCAACAACAATTTTCCACAAGCATGTACGGCGTACCGGTTTCCTCTTGAACTCTCACTAACTCATAACAGTTTTCCAAAGAATATTCGCATCCAACTTCGCTTGCAACCGCAATTCCTTTTTTCATTGCATAAACTGCAATTTCAGTATGGGTACTCCAATCGCTGAATATAAATGCTGCGTTGACGCCGTCTGTTGCAAGTGCCTCTTTATAATCGGTAAAACCCTTTGCACTTTGACCGGCTTCCTTTACTGCTTCAATCCCTCGTTGTACTCTGTCTTCGTATAAATCGCAGACAGCAACTATATTAATATCAGCATTTTTTAACAAGACATTGCGAATAAGAGAATAACCCCGTGCACCAATTCCGATAACACATCCATTTATCATAATAGATCCTCCTTGATAGCAATAACATACAGTGTGTTAATGTTAACACATACGCATTAGCAATACAATATAAATAATTATCAAAAAACTGTCATTTTTTATCATTTGCAAAACCGAATGCTCATGCTATATTTCTTTTTGGTGATAAGTTATGGGAAATTTTATTAATCAAGCGGCATTCTCCAAATTCTATTATTCAAATCAGAAGTTTAGCATTATCAATGCCGGATATAACGATTTACTTTCCGTTGCATGGTAAGGCGCTTGCTTAAAAAGCATTTTTGATTGAATCGCCAATATTCGATAACGATAAGCCTTTCGGCTTTTACAAATACGAACAAGGTTCTGCATAAGACATACAAACAATCAGATCAATTTTGAGGAGGATATTTCACTATGATCCAACTAAACAAAAAAGAGTACTTGGACAAGCTTCACGCTTGTTGGATTGGTAAAAATATCGGCGGAACTTTGGGTGCGCCTTTCGAGGGGAAAAGAGATCTTATCAACATTGACGGTTTTACCACACCCGAAGGCAAGCCCTTACCCAATGACGACCTTGATTTGCAGCCGGTATGGCTTACTGCTTTAGAAGAATTCGGAGTAAAAAATTTTTCAACAAATATACTTCCGAGTACTGGCTCGATCGAATTGCCCCTCATTGGAATGAATACGGTATCGCTAAAAGCAATTTGAGATTGGGTCTTCTGCCCCCCAATGAGCGGCGAGGTTGACAATGACAGATGGAAAACCTCAAACGGCGCCCGGATCAGAAGTGAAATCCGGGCAGGTCTTGCACCCATGGTTTCCGATGTGGCAGTTAAATACGCCGTTATGGATGCCATGGTAGACCACGGCCTTGCAGAGGGTACTTACGCAAAAATCTTTACGGCATCCTTACAAAGCGCCGCTTACGGTGAAAGCAATATAAGAAGGCTGTTGGAAATAAGTCTTGATAAAATCCCCGCTGACTGTATGGAGAAAAAGGATGGTGGCATTGGTGGATGTTAAAAAATCATCCGCGGTAGAGGAGATTCCCAAGCCGGCTAATTTTTCTATGTATTTATTAACACTTTTTGAAGAGTTGTTTGTAAGGAAAATGTATCTACCGCCGATGCTTTTGATGTACTCTAAAAAAAACTCTAACGCCGTCAAACAAATTATTGTCAAGATAGATCGTCCCGTCCATATCAAGCAAGAACAATCTTAATTGCTTTACATCTTTCATTATAAGCCCCTGTTCTGTGTGGCTACGATTCTGCTGCCGAACGCATCTTCTATAATGACGTCGCCAATGGCTATGGGAAGCGTAGCTACGGTCTTATTGATGAGCGACATACATTCCGTCATTTTTTCTTTAGGGATCGGTGTGTCGGTTTTGACTGAAACCAGACTGCCGTCTATGCATTTTACGGTTGAGGTAACCGTTCTTTTGGGATCTGTACATTCAGATTCGGCATATTTCCCTCCTCTCGGGCAGGTGTTGCCCGTAACGCTTATTACCTTTTTGCCCTCTGTTTCAACAGTTAGCGCACATCCTAACGGACATATAATACAGGTTAGTTTTCTTTCCATATTACATTGCCTCCAAGGAAAAATACAATTCTTTCGCGTTTTCCAACTGCTCCCTCTTTAATGTTATCGACTCCATCTCGCCGGGAGCCACTTTTGGTCTTTTTTTGGAGAGCAGAGTGGTATTGCCGTCGGTTATATTGATTTTTACATTTTTATAGACATCGCTTACTCTAAAATATACCGTTACGTCCTTCTTCTTGGTTATGATTTGCGGAACGGTGTATCTTATTTTGCCGTCTGTTTTAACGGTAATTTTCAGATTTTCATTTTGCCGTCCCACAATATATTCGGCGGCGGCTTTTCCGGCGATTTCCGCCTCTTGCGATACAAAGTCCACCAAATCGTGAACGTGCAGAACGTTTCCGCAAGCGAAAATGCCGGTGATGGAAGTTTGCCTGTCTTGGTCGACAACAGCACCGTTAGTAGTGTTACAGATAGCCACATTAGCTGACTTTGAAAGTTCATTTTCGGGGATGAGCCCTACGGACAAAAGAAGTGTATCGCAGGGAATATATTCGCGTGTTTCTGCGATTGGTTTTCTTTTTTCATCGACCTGTGCGATCGTTACCCCCTCGAGTCTGTCCTTTCCGTGGGTTTCCACTACGGTATGACTAAGTTTAAGCGGTATATTGAAATCGTTTAAGCACTGCTCAATATTTCTGGCAAGACCGCCCGAATAAGGCATTAATTCACAAACAACGTGAACTTTTGCACCTTCCAACGTCATTCTTCTTGCCATAATAAGGCCGATATCACCGCTGCCCAAAATAACAACGTTTTTACCGGGCAGATAGCCCTTCATATTCACAAATTTTTGGGCGGTGCCGGCACTGTATATTCCGGCGGGACGGCTTCCGGCGATGTTCAGCGCACCCTTTGCCCGTTCCCGGCAGCCCATAGCAAGAATAACGGCTTTGGCCTGAATTTGAAAGATGCCGTCTTCAGAATTTGTTGCCGTTATGATTTTGTCGTCAGACAAGTCGAGCACCATGGTATTGAGTTTGCATTCAATACCGAGTTCTCTCACCTTTTTCTCGTATTTCCACGCATATTCAGGACCGGTTAATTCTTCGCCAAATTTGTGAAGGCCAAAACCGTTGTGGATACATTGCTGCAAAATTCCTCCCAGATGTTCGTCACGCTCAAGGATCAGAATGTCCTGGATCCCGTTTTCATAGGCGGCAATTGCCGCACTCATTCCGGCGGGGCCTCCGCCAATGATTACCAAGTCCTTCATACTTCCTGCCCCCCTTTTGTTTTGCCCATATTGATTACCGATGCTCTTCCGAATTTTGTTACGCTTTCGTATGGGATGTTCAGTTCTCTTGCTAAAAGCTCAGTAATATAGGGGCTGCAAAAACCGCCTTGGCATCTACCCATTTGCGCACGAGTTCTGCGCTTCACTCCGTCCAGATCTCTTGCTTTGGGATTTCGGTGTATAGCGTCCAGAATTTCACCCTCGGTAATGCCTTCACATCTGCAAATGATTCTACCGTAAGTGGGATCTTCTTTGATGACCTTGTTCTTTTCCTCCAAGGACATCTCACGAAATGCGTGGGAGGAGGTTCTTATGGGGTCGTAGTTTTTGTTTTCTGTTAAGGTAAGTCCCTGCTCTTTCAGCATTTGGACGATATATTCCGCAATGGCAGGAGAGGCGGACAGGCCGGGGGACTCGATGCCCGCTGTGTTGATAAAGCCCTTTTGGGGAGAGTTGATGATGAAATCTCCGGTGCTACCAACGGCTCGCAGGCCGCAGAAGGAGGTGATGGTTTTTCCGAGAGGTATGCTGCCGATGCTCTTTTGCGCTTTGGCAATGATGTCAGCAAAGCCCTCCTGGGTAGTGGCTTTGTTCTCTTTGTCCTCTCCGTCCATAGAGGTGGGACCAAGGAGTAGGTTGCCGTCCACGGTGGGGCTGATGAGAACACCCTTGCCCATTTTGGAGGGGGTCTGGAAGATGGTATGGGAAACCAGCGTGCCGCATTCTTTATCCAGCAGTATGTACTCGCCTTTTCGGGGATGGACGCGGCAGGTAGTGTCGCCAACCATATTTCCCACCGCGTCAGAATACACACCGGCGCAACCTATCACAAAGCGTGCTTCCACGCTGTCGTTCTGGGAGAAGAGATTGTATCCGTTTTCGGTGCTTTCGATCCGGCAAACCTCAAAGTTGCGCTTTAACTGTGCACCGTTGTCCATAGCGTTTCCAATGGCAGCAACAGTCAGATCATAGGGGCAAATGATGGCAGCGGTGGGCGCGTGCAGGGCACAGATGGCCTGATCGGAGATGCCGGGTTCTAAGCGCTTCAGTGCGTCCTTTTCCAAAATTTCCATATTGGCAACGCCGTTGGCCTTGCCCCGTAACAACAGATCGTTTATGATCGCCCGATCTTCTTCGTTGAAACCAACGACCAAAGAGCCGTTATTTTGGTATTTTACGCCCAGCTCCCGGCAAACGGTGGGCATTATTTCCGCGCCGCGTACGTTCAGCTTGGCTTTCAGACTTCCTTCTTTTGCATCAAAACCTGCGTGAACGATTGCGGAATTAGCTTTCGTAGCCCCCATCGCAACATCATTTTCTTTTTCAAGGATACAGATGCTTAAATTGTATTTGGAAAGTGCGCGTGCGGTCATTCCGCCCACAATGCCAGCGCCGATGATTACAACATCATACATAGTCCGGATCCCCTTGTTGACAAAATTAAAATATATGCATTATAATAAAACGGTCAAAAGTGATTGTCAATCGATGGCCAAAAAGCCGATAATCAATCAAAAGCGCTCAAACGGAGGCGTGTTTATGCTTAAAGAAGAACGATACGACCAAATTCTTGCTATTTTGGAGGAAGAGCAGTATATTTCTGCTTCGAAGCTCAGCAAAATGCTTTATGTAAGCCTGCCGACAATTCGCCGGGATCTTGCAGAGCTTGGGCGGAGAAATCAAATCGTCAGAAGTCACGGCGGTGCAAAAAAGATTCAAGCAGAGCATATTGTGGCACCGCTTGATTTTAGAAAAACCGTTCATGCTGCAGAAAAACGGGCACTTTGTCGCAGTGCTGCAAGCTTGGTGGAGGATAACAATATTATCTTTATCGATGCCTCCACAACCACACTGCAAATGGCAGAATTTTTGAATGACAAAAAGGGGATCACTGTTATAACAAACGGAATCCCCATTGCAACATTACTGGTTCAAAAAGGCATTAAAACCTATTGTACCGGTGGCGAGATTTTTGAAAATTCTTTGGCGCATTTTGGGAGCTTTGCTGAGGAGTTTATTCAAAGGTTCAATATTGATATTTTGTTTTTTTCTTGCCACGGAGTGAATGAAAAAGGCATGCTTACCGACCCATCCCTGCCGGAAACTCAGATCCGCAAGGTAGCCATAAATCAATCTAAAAAAACTGTATTCCTATGCGACAAAACAAAATTTTCGTTGTCTACGCCGTATAATCTTGTTCCCATTGAGACAATTGATTGTATTATTACAGACACCAATGAGGTGAATAAATATTTTCCGGCGCAGTGCAGCAACGAAATCATTGTAGTATAAAATTGTCATATAAAATATGCTACTACAGTATAATCTCCTTCCTTTTACAGATACTAACAGCGTAATTTGTAAAATAAGGAGATAGATATCTATGAAAGCTACCGGTATCGTCCGTCGGGTGGAGGCTCGTGTTATAATAACACAAAAGTACCTTTAAGCCTTATAAATACTGGCTTTTCGGGCGATTTTAGCGGGAAACTTTTTGACAAAAAACAGCACATTTTGACCTATACATAGTAAAAGCGAGGTGAATTTCACCTCGCTTTATTGATATATGCGGCAGGAGTAAGCGCAAAGTGCTTTTTAAACGCCGTGCGGAAGTATTTCACATCAGAGAATCCAGCAAGCTGAGAGGCTTCTTTTTGGTTGTAGTAGCCGGAGGAAAGCAGTTCACAGGCATATCGAAACCGCATTTCGTTAAGCGCCTGCTGTGGGGATTTTCCAAAGTGCTGGCGAAACAGCTTCCGAAAGTATACTTCGCTGATAAAGCATGCATCGGCCAGCTGAGAAATACGCAGGTCGTGGCTTTTATAGCGTGCATACAAAAGCTGCATACCCGGCTCGATGATGGAGGGGACGGAATCAACGGATTGCCCGGATGCATTTTGCAGGAATTCCAAAATCCTGTAAAGAAGCTGCATTGACCGATTGTAGGACAACGGATCTTTTATCGCCCAGACGGATAATAAGTTTTGAAAAAGAGGCTCAATTTTCTCCATCTGATTGACCACTTCGATTTGATCTCCGACCGTGCCAAAGCCCTGCAGATGCAAAACGATCAGCTCTTCGGGCGTACTGTTCCGCCAGAAATCCAGTCCGGCGGGGATATAGGTCACACTGCCGGCGGTGGCCGTTACTGTAGTGCCACAGTACTGAAATTGCCCCTCTCCCCGCAGGCGGTACGCAATCGTTGTATGTTTACGCCCGGTATTAAACACGGGTTTTTCGTTGCCGCGCTTCACATAGAACACACCCATAATGTGAAATGCAGAGTCCGGATTTTGAAAAAACATCCCATCGCCTCCTTTTTTTAAGAAAATGATACAACACTTTGTTTCGAAAATCAACCCTATTTTATCGGTTTGTGGGTTTCCTGCAGAGATAGGTTGCGATATAATAGATATAACATAAAAAAAGGAGTGATGAAACATGGTCGACTTTGACCGCACAAAAGAACTGAAGATCAAACGCGCCAATACAGACTGGTGGATCAATTCCAAAGCGATCGTAGCCGACAACGGCAAGACCTACATCGGCTACTATACTGACATGGGTGAGATCCACATCAAGGAGATGGACGCCAAGTGCAGCAAAGCGCCCAGTCGTGATTACCGTCTGTGTACATTGAACTGCACCTATGCCGATGAGCACAACGCTCCCTCTGTGTGCGTTTTGCGCAGCGGGCGGATCATCGTAGCCGACAACGGCCACAAGGTCAAGGCGGTCAAGTACCGCTTTACAGAAAAGCCTTACGACATTTCCACCTTCTGCCCTGAGCGTTACCTGCCCTACGACGGTGCGGCTACCTATGTCCAGGTTTATGAGAACACGGTCAGAAATGAGTTGTGGATGTTCTCCCGTGTGGATGGCTGCAAGTGGGTGTTTCGCTGCTCCAAGGACGAAGGCGAG
This sequence comes from Oscillospiraceae bacterium, assembly GCA_015064585.1. GTDB lineage: Bacteria > Bacillota > Clostridia > Oscillospirales > CAG-272 > SIG655. Next base: position 7,875 of record SVRY01000044.1, on the reverse strand, counting down.
ACATGGAGTGAGGCAAGAGTATTCCTTAACACCGACCCCGGCGAGAAGTTTGAGCGGTATGTTAAGCAGAACAACATCTACGTCACCCCGTTGGGTGAGACCAAGTCTTTGTTCTACTTTGATGTCCGCAAGCAGGACATCATTACCGATGAGCATCATGACGAGCAGTGGCTGTTTGCCCTGTACGGGCATCCCTATAAATCTATGGATCACACCATCCGCAGCGGCATCTTCCGTTCTGACGGTCAACTGCTGAAGTGCGACGGTACACCCACCGACCTGAACCTGTTTGTGGACGATGGAAAGATCCTAAACCTGGAGGAGCTGGACACTGTTTACCGCGCACCGGAGGAAACAGCTTATTCCTCCCGTCTGCTGGACGTGTCCTCCACACTGCCTCTGCGTGTAGCTTACGCTACCTTCCATATGAACACCATCAACGATCCCGACCCCAACAAAGCCACCTATTACTGCGCTACCTTCCGGGACGGAAAGTGGCAGACCAGTGAACCTATCTGCAAGGCAGGTGAGTTCCTGGCCAAGGGCATTTACGATGGCTCCCAGACCTACCTGGGCGGCATGGCGTTTTACTACGGCGTAGGTGAAAGCGGCTATGAGACAGAGTTTCCGGAGCAGACATTTGCTCCTACCAACCGGATATATATTGCCCGCTTTGACGGAAAGGACCGTGTGCTGGAGTCTTACATAACCAAAACCCACGGCAAGACCTACAAGCTGGAGCAGGAGATCAGGCGGATTCCCGGCGAGACGGGTATCAAGATCTGGCGGCCTACTGTTCCCATCCACGCCCAGGACAACATGCCCGTTTACTGGCATGAGGGTACCTACACCGCGCACACCGGCGGCTGGCACTGCGATGCCGTCATGCTGGTGGAATATGATGATTAAGGAGAATCGCTATGGTAAATTTTTCTTTAAAGGGTAAGCTTGCCTTGGTGACCGGCGCCTCCCACGGCATCGGCTATGCGATCGCCAAGGCGCTGTATGAGGCAGGCGCTACCATTGTGTTTAACAGCAGCAACGAGGAGTCTCTTGCCCGGGGTCTTGCCGCTTATGCGGCAGAGGGCATACCGGTGCGCGGCTACGTCTGCGACATTACCGACGAGACAGCGGTGGCAGCGTTGATTGCCCGCGTAGAGCAGGAGGTCGGTACAGTGGATATTCTGGTGAACAACGCCGGCATCATCAAGCGCATTCCCATGCACGAAATGCGTGCGGAGGAGTTTCGCCGCGTGGTAGATGTGGACCTGAACGGCGCCTTTATCATGGCAAAGGCGGTGATCCCCGGGATGATCCGCAAGGGGCACGGCAAGATCATCAACATTTGCTCTATGATGAGTGAGCTGGGGCGTGAAACTGTCAGCGCTTATGCCAGCGCCAAGGGCGGTCTGAAGATGCTGACCAAAAGCATCGCTTCGGAGTACGGTTTGTATAACATTCAGTGCAACGGCATCGGTCCCGGCTACATCGCCACCTCTCAGACCGCTCCCTTGCGCCAGGTGCAGCCCGATGGCAGCCAGCATCCCTTTGACCGCTTTATTATCTCAAAAACACCTGCCGGGCGCTGGGGCACCACCGAGGACCTTGCCGGTCCTGCTGTGTTCCTTGCCTCGGATGCCTCTGACTTTGTCAACGGTCATATTCTTTATGTAGACGGCGGCATTCTGGCCTATATCGGCCGCCAGCCGTAAGGAGGACAATATGAAAGCTAAGGACTATATGGATCAAACTGTGCTGTATCACAAGGATGCCGAAGCCGTCAACGCCGCTGAGGGCGTGCTCCGCCGCGTCCTTTCCTACGACGACCAGATCATGTGTGTGGAAAACACTTTTCAAACCGGCGCAGTGGGGGCGCTTCACAGCCACCCGCATACGCAGCTGACTTACATCGTGTCCGGGCGTTTTCGCTTTACCGTTGGTGAAGAAACGGTTGAGGTCGCCGCAGGGGACACGCTCCTGAAGAAAAACGGCATTCCTCACGGCTGCGTGGCGCTGGAGGGCGGCGTGCTGCTGGATTTCTTTCACCCTATGAGAAAGGATTTTGTGGAATAAAAACATGGATCAAAGCAAACTTTATTTTCCCGTCAACGACCTGGCTCCAAAGGATGAAAAAGAGACCACTGTGTTCTTTAAAAAGCTTGCGGGCTCCAAATCTGACGGCTTTGTCGTGGTTGACAACGAAAAAGTCTTCGTGATCGATATCGGCAAGAGGGATGACCTGGAACTGATCCATTTTCTGGCTGCTCTGCGTAATCAGTGGCTTGGTGAAGGACGCCTGTCAAACGGCGATGCCGCAAAGCTTGCGCTTACCTTGATCATATCTCATTCCCATGGCGATCACATTGGGGCGCTCCCTCACCTTATAAACGACGAGCGCTTTTGCATAACGGATATTTATGCTCCAAAACGCCCATACCTGAGCCTTGACGTATCGGGCGCACTCCCCCCTCTTGTAGAAAACGAGGATAGACTTGAGAGCATATGCGAAGCGCTTGCACAGAAAGGTCACACAGCAAAGGGGATCACACGAATGCCTTACGGCAGGGTGTACTCTATTCCATCCGGAAGTGCCGATTTTGTTTTGAAAATATTTCCCTCTCACATTGACTGGTCAGAAGATCGCCCTTGCGATCAGGAAGGTTTCCGCTTTCTCCGTGCCAACAACCCGACCACCTATCAGGATGACCCTATTCTGGGCTACACCAACGGAATTCTCAACGGAAATTCGCTTTGGGTCAAGGTGATCAAGGGGGAGCGCTCTATACTCATCACGGGAGATCAGAGAGACAGCGACGAGATGCTTGGAGCGATGCTCCGCCACTACGGAGCGCACGAATTCGCGTGCGATGTGCTCAAGCTTCCGCATCACGGTCAGAAGAATTACCCACCGTATCTGCTCAGCGCAGCCAGCCCCCAATTCACGGTGTTCACCAGCTCTTTTGAAAAGGCAACTGCTGATACGGTAAAGCTTTGCAAGGAAATGGGCTGTGTCAGCTACTACACCGGCGATGGGAATCTTTTCTTCCATATACGCGAAAAAGAAATCAAAGTAAGCGGTATCGATCCCCGATAACTGAAGCATGATTGGCAAGCTCCCGTCTTTCCCTATCATATAAACCTATACTGTTTGAAAATTTTTTAGGAGGAACATATGAAAATTGCATTGATCAACGAGAATAGCCAGGCAGCGAAAAACCAGCTGATCCTGACGGCACTGAAATCTGTGGTAGAGCCAATGGGACACACGGTGGATAACTATGGAATGTACACCGCCGACGATGCGGCGCAGCTCACCTACGTACAAGTGGGCATTTTAGGCGCGATCCTGCTTGGTAGCGGCGCTGCCGACTACGTGGTGACAGGCTGCGGAACTGGCGAGGGCGCAATGCTTGCGATGAACAGCTTCCCCGGCGTGATCTGCGGTCACGTAGAGGACCCCGTGGACGCTTATACCTTTGCGCACGTCAACGACGGAAATGCCGTAGCGCTCCCCTTTGCCAAAGGCTTTGGCTGGGGCGGCGAACTGAATCTCACCTATATTTTTGAAAAGCTGTTCGGTTTCGGTCACGGAGAGGGCTACCCCAAGGAGCGCGTCGTGCCCGAGCAACGCAACAAGTGCATTTTGGACGGTGTGCGCGCCGAGACTCTGCGCCCCCTTACTGAATGCCTGGATCGCATCGATCAGGAGCTTTTGCGCGGCGCGATCGCCGGCGAGCGCTTCCGGGAGCTTTTCTTTGCAAACTGCAAGGACGAAAAAATCGCCGCATATATCAAAGAGCTGCTTTGATATATGCGGCCTCACAGGAAGGGGGGAACCGAAGTATGAGAATTATTTTTGTTCGGCACGGACATTCGAATTATGAAAAAGATTGCCTTACTGAGCTTGGACATCTCCAGGCGGCAGCCGTTGCCGAGCGACTGAAGAGCGAAAATATTCTGAAAATCTTCTCCTCTACTCGCAATAGGGCATATGAAACCGCCAAGTATATTGCCGCTCCGTTTGGCATGGAGGTCGAAGCCTGTGACTTCATGAAAGAGATCCAATGGGGCTCTGTCAACGGCGAGCCGATTTTTCAAAACGGAAACCCTTGGCTTGTTGCTGACGATTTGGTGGCGCAGGGGCTGGATGTCATGGATCCTGATTGGACAGAGAAAGAACCCTTTTGTAAAAGTAAAGTCGTTGCACATGTGCAAAACGTAAGGGAACACTTCGATGCTTGGCTTGCATCCTTCGGATATGAAAGAGACGGCTTATACTATCGGGTGCGCAACGGCAATCAGGATACCGTCGTCATGACAAGCCACGCCGGATCCTCCAGCGCTGTGCTTGCGCATCTTTTCAATCTGCGTTTTGCTTTTGTCTGCGCCGCATTAAAGCCCGATTTCACCTCTATTACGGTCATTTCGTTTGACGGTGCAAACGGAAGTCTGATTTCTCCAATCATAGAAGTCTTGAATGACGCGCGACATATTGCGGGGATCCGTGTGGACAAAGCGTAAGAGCTGACGAGATCATATAGGCATATTCGCACCTGCGCCCTTTCCCACGGCTCAAACGTTCTTTGCGAAAAACCCGCTGCCCCTACAGTCAAAGAAGCCGAAGAAATGCTGGCCGCTGAAAAGAAGTATGGCCGCTTTATTGCAATCGGTTACCAGTGGTCTTTTTCCGAAGCGATACAAACGCTGAAAGCCGATGTTTTAAGCGGTATACTAGGTAAGCCGGAACACTTCAAAACCGCCATTAGCTGGCCGCGCAACAGAGCCTATTACCAAAGAGGCAGCGGTTGGGGCGGTTGTATCCAAAAAAGCGGCCGCTTAATATTGGATTCCATTGCCTCCAATGCCTGCTCCCATTACCTGCATAATATGCTGTTTCTGCTGGGCGGCACCATGCAAACAAGCGCTATGCCCACTGAATTCCGGGCAGAATGTTACCGCGCCAATAACATCGAGAACTTTGATACCTGCTGCATAAAGCTGTGGACTGCTTCCGGTGTGCAAATGTATTTTGCGGCAACCCATGCGGCACAAAAGGCGCGCAATCCGGTATTTGAATATGCGTTTGAAAAAGCAAGGGTCGTTTATTCTAGAGACGAAGGATCGCAGATTATAGCCCAATTCCATGACGGCAGCGAAAAGGTATATGGAGATCCCTTTGCAAACGATTTCAAAAAGCTCTGGGATTGTGTGGATGCTGTGAAAAAGGGAACATTTCCGATCTGCACTGTGAAAACAGCGATTGCTCATGTTAAGCTGATAGAGGATATCTATAAAACAACACCGATCCACGATTTTAATAAAGGATGTATTTATGTGGATCGCGAAAAGGACGCTGTATATGTGCAGGGGTTATTTGAAGCGTTTTGGGATGCGTATCAAAAAGAAGAACTGTTTACAGAATCGGCTTTCCGGCTTTTTGAGGGATAAGGCACGGTAATACATAATAAACTCCTTTGCTTCACACAGAGGAGTTTTTCTTTTGCGCGGTATAATCTCCTTATTTTACAGATAACGAACAGCGTAATTTGTAAAATAAGGAGATAGATATATATGAAAGCAACAGGAATTGTGAGAAGAATCGAGGAATGCGTTATAATAGGGCAAACCGTTGGAAGCCCGCATAAACACTGGGGTTTTCGCTGGTTTGCCCCATTGAACACAAGGGTGTCAAAATCGGGTTTTTGGGCGGTTTTAGAAAGGAGCGAAAATCATTCTAAATATGCGTCAGAAATCCATACTCTGTTGCAGCCAAAAATAAATATTCAAACTGTCACAAAGCCGGATGAGTTTTATGCCTCGTCCGGCTTTATGCTTATAGAGCAAGAGGGAAATTTTTTTCAAAACCTATTGCATTTTCATAGGGTATGTGCTAAAACAAGTGTCAGAGCAAAAGCAAAAAGAAATCCTCTATCGAAGAGGGACTCAAAAGGAGGTAGGAATAGTGATACGAGTTGACCGGGCAGAGCTGACCCGACATGAGATTATTCGTATTGCGGCAAATCGCTTTCTGAATGATGGTTACACGAAAACCACGGTCGCTTCAATGGCAAAGACCTTAAAAATGAGCACCGGTAATATGACTTTTCACTTTCCGACAAAAGAGCATATGCTGGCAGAGCTGGTTGAAATGCTTTGCAAGTATCAGTGGAAGATGATGGAGGATGAAGCAAAGGACGGATACAGTTCTATAATGGCAATCTGCCTGGAGCTGCTGACCATTGCTTCTGCCTGTGAGCAGGACGAGGTGGCAAAGGATTTCTTCCTTTCCTCCTATCGAAGCGAAATGTGTATGGAGCATATTCGGAAGAACGATACGGATCGTGCCAAAGAAGTATTCAAGGATTACTGCCCCGATTGGTCAGATGAGTACTTCTCGGAAGCGGAAACCTTGGTGTCAGGCATTGAGTATGCCGTGTTTTTCACCACTTCCGACTCTGCACCGTTAGACGTTCGAGTAGAGGGAGCGCTCCGAACGATCCTTTCGATCTATAACGTCCCCAAGGAGATTCGAGACGAAAAAATCAAGAAGGTGCTTTCGATGAATTATCAAAAGCTGGGTCTTGATACCTTAACGAAGTTCCGAAAGTACGTAGATCGAACCACCGAACAGGCATTGTTTGATCTGCTGAAACGAAAACAAATCGCACAATAACATAGTGATTGAAATATACGGCAAAAGCCGATTCCTATAATCCCTATACGGAGGAAACGATATGAAAGCGAAAGGTAAACTTTCAAACAGAATACTCATCCTTGTGCTGGCAGTCGTGTTGGTGCTGGGATTTGTGCCGATGCAGGCGCTGGCATCAACGACCTTACAGCAAGACAGCGACGGATATTATCTGATTGCAAGTGAAGATGACCTGTTTGAATTTGCGCAGATCGTCAACGGCAACCATTCGTCCATTGCAAAGAATACTTTCGCCAATGCCAAGCTGACGGCAGATATCACCATGACCGGTGCGATAAGGCCCTGGACACCCATTGCCTCATCGAGGGATAATGTTGCAGATTTCTATAAAGGCACCTTTGACGGCCAGGGTCACACCATCAGCAACCTGTATTTTAATGACACCACCGCGTTTAGTGCCGGCTTGTTCGGCTATGTCAAAGGCGGCACCGTCAGAAACGTCATCGTTGCCGATAGCTATGTTGCGGCAATATGGGGTGGCGCTATCGCAGGCAGGTTTTTTGGCGACGGCAGGATCGAAGGCTGCGGAAATTTGAACACGACAGTTACCGCTGGCGAAGTAGGTGGTATCGTTGGCATTACGGACAGCACCATAATTGCCTGCTGGAATACGGGAACAATCAGCGGCAGCACTTGGGCGGGCGGTATTTGCAGCTATCTGTCAGGATCTGTGAAGGGCTGCTGGAACACCGGCAAGATCACCGGAGAACGCTGTGGCGGCATCGTAGGCGCAGTAGGCGGCTCCCGTACAGTCGCGTATTGCTACAACGACGGCATGGTCGTGTCCTCTGATAATGATTTAGAAGGCGCGATCATAGGGTCTAATAACGGTAGTGGAAGACCCAAAATGTCAGACTGCTATTACACCTATCCGCATGGGGGCGCATACAAGGCGTATGGAGAAGAGTATGACTACTACTATACCAATGTGGATAGAGTGAGCAGCTCCATGCTGCCCACCGGCGAGGGCGCATTGTTTCTAAATCAGGGACTGGTAGGTACCGGATACCAGTATTATCAGAATCTTGACAACGGTAAAACGGTGGATGCTTATCCGGTCACGGACAGCTCCCACGGCACGGTACACCGGGGCTACAAGGTTTGCAGTGACGTTATTTCCTATTCTAACTCCCCTTTATCCTCGACGATCTATCACAGCGGTG
>SVRY01000043.1 GCA_015064585.1 Oscillospiraceae bacterium | reverse complement strand
AGTGTGTGCGGCAAAGGAGATAATTGATCACAAATATTTGATTCAATAATACATAGACCTCGTTTGCAAGCATGGTGCAAAGCCCGACAGATCTCGGACAGCTTTTTGCTCCCATCATTGCCAAGGGGTAAGTCTATTCTCACGGCAAAAAACACGGACTGTTTTTGTACGGTAGCCTTATATGGATCTATTTTGTAGTGGCATCACAAGAAAAAAGCCATTCGCGTAAGCGGATGGCTTTTTTCAGTGAAATTCGTTCCTACGGAACGAGTGAAATACGCTGGCGCGTGTGAAATTGCCTGCGGCAGTGAAATACGCCTGCGGCGTGTGGGGGAACGAATTTTATTTCACATTGCGACGAAGGAGCAATATTTCACAATTCACGAAGTGAATTATTTCACATTCGGCGTAAGCCGAATATTTCATTTGAAAAATGAATGGTTTTAATACTCGTTAAAACGGTATAAGTTAAGGAACTATATAATTGCCTTTCCCATCATAGAAAGGGCTTCCCAAAGAGCAAAGATTACCTTTAGAGTCGTAGAAAGTTCCTCCCCATTCACAATAATTACCTTTGAAATCATAGAATGGTTGGCCCCATTCACAGAGATTCCCTTTTGCATCATAGAAAACATTACCTTCCACAGTCAGGTTTCCACGACCATCAACAAATGGAGAACTCTTACTGCTTCGAAAGTCGTTTGAGAATGACGTATACGAGTGCGAGTAATCTTGATTGTTATGACTACCGGCAACAAACGGACGATCTGGTTTCATGCCTCTTTTGTTTGGGGGATACAATCTTTTTGCAGGTTCATAACCTGCATCAATAGCCATTTTTCGATATCTTTCAGCAGATTCGAGATAATCGCGAGCATCCGAGGGGTCTTTTTCGATGCAGTACAAACCATATAAATCCTTTGCAACTCTGAACATTGCCTCTGGACATCCCATATCAGCAGCTTTGCGATACAAGGAAGGATAGCTGCTGCAATATTCATCGTCTTTCAGATGGCATACTTTATTCTCTACCAAAATGGCCAGATTGTACCATGCTTCTCCAATATTTTGTCCACTATTAACAGCCTTTAAGACATAATTGACGCTTTCCTTTAATTTTCCTTGTTGCATCAAAATATAGCCAGCTAAATGGCAAGCATTACCGTAGTATTTTTCACTTTCGCCATATGTAATTGCGATTGCGAAATATCTGAACGCCGAGTCAAATGATTTTTTTCCATCATTTAAAGCAATCCTGCCCAAATTATATGCAGCTCGTCCAAAGCGGATGGCTTTTTTCAGTGAAATTCGTTCCTACGGAACGAGTGAAATACGCTGGCGCGTGTGAAATTGCCTGTGGCAGTGAAATACGCCTGCGGCGTGTGGGGGAACGAATTTTATTTCACATTGCGACGAAGGAGCAATATTTCACAATTCACGAAGTGAATTATTTCACATTCGCCGCAAGCCGAATATTTCACTTGAAAAAATATCGAATTTATGATATAATAACGGCAGAAAGGCGGTGTTATTATGGCAGATTCAAAACTTCGTGATCTATCCACAGACTTTGCTGTTAAGGTAATCAAACTGTGTGACGGCATAAAGGGACATTATTCGCTTGTCAATCAGTTGGAGCGTTCGTCAACCTCTATCGGTGCCAACATTCATGAAGCGAATTATGCTCATAGCAAAGCCGACTTTGTTGCCAAGTTTCAAATTGCATTGAAAGAGTGTTACGAAACCGAATATTGGCTCGAACTGTTCGAAAAATCCGAATTGTTTGACCGTGAGATTGCAAAAGATTTATATAATCAATGCGTACGCTCCGCAGAATGCTCATTGCCTCCATCAACATAGCAAAGGAGAGTGCAAAATGAAGCGCATCATCATTTATTGTGCAATACTTTTTTGTATTACTCTTTCAGCATGTGGACCTGTGGAAAACATATTAAGCAAGCATTTTGAATTTGAAGCGTCCGATTTTACCGTTTTAGAGGAAAAAGATACACATGGCGGATTTCACGGAGATGGTTCATACTATCTTATTTTAGATTGCTCACAAAACGCAGATAAAGCAAGAAGTATCGTAGAAAATTGGACTACCTTGCCTCTTTCTGAAAATTTGCATATTGTTATGTATGGTGGCGAAAAGGACGGCATAAATTACGGATATAATTTTGCCGAAGAGGCACATTGGCCAACAATTAAAAATGGTGTATACAAATTCGTAGATCGTCACAGCGAATCAAAAAACAGCAGTGATGATTCCGATCTGCTCGACAGATATTCCGTTAATTTTTCTATTGCTGTTTACGATTTAGATTCTAATATTTTATACTATTTTGAAATGGATACTTGATGTGATTGTGCTTCGAAGTACATAGACCTCGTTTGCAAGCATGGAGTAAAACCCCCGGAAGACAGCGGTCACGTGCAACTCCCATCACCGCCAAGGGATAAGTCTATCCTCGTGTCAAAAATCATGGACTGTTTTTGTACGATAGCCTTGTATGGATCTATTTTGTAGTGGTATCACAAGAAAAAAGCCATTCGCGTAAGCGGATGGCTTTTTTCAACTAAATCCGCCGGTGGCGGACGAAATCCACCTACGGTGGATGAAATCGCTTCGCGATGAAATCCCGCTTCGCGGAGATTGGGGAGGCGGATTTAGTTCATCCGAAGCCGCAAAGGCTTCGATTTCATCTGAGGCGGCACGCTGAAGATTTCATCCGAGCCCCGCTCGGATTTCATCGTGCAATCAGTTGCAAAGCAACTGCGCACGATTTCATTGACTATTTTGAAATTTTGTGGTATAATGATACCAAGAAAGGCGGTGTGTTTGGTGGGATTTATAATTTTTTCAATAGTCTTTGTTGCTCTCATTCCTGTTGTGCTGTTCTTTATTTTGAAACCCATGTTCAGAGAACGTAAGATTTCAAACGGTATCAGAAATCAAGATGCCTTATCGCAAAACTATTTATTCAAAACAAACTACTCTAAACAGGAATTTTTGAACCGAATAGAGATATCAAATATTACTGATTTGATGGATTATACTTTTGATAATAATACAATGATTATCATTTTTTCTAAATATAATGCTAAGATTCCGTACACCGTTACAATAAAAGAGTTAGAGAATGGATGCTACATACGATTAACAAAAAATGGTTTTATTGGCGACAGGAGTAACATTCCATATTATATAAATGAATTCATGATAAAAAAATTTGACGCCGAGTTACTACCATACGAAGAATATAAAAACATCGTTACATAGCTTCGTTTGCAAGCATGGTGCTGACAGCCCGGAAGATAGCGGTTAGGGCTGCTCCCATCATCTCCAAGGGATACGTCTATCCACCGGCTGAAAATCACGGATCAATTTCAAAAAAACTTGCGGTACGGATCTCATTTGTATGCGTCTGCCCTGTTTAACGGTCAATTTAAATCCAACCGAGAAAAAAATCAAAAAAAGCGGAGATTTTGAAAGATTTCTCCGCTTTTTTCGTCCCTGACTTTTGGGACTTGTTTTTCATAGTGACCGAAAAAATAAGTACAGTAGCCGAGCATACAAAAGTATGCCGGCTAAGAACGGCAGCGCGGGTTCCATCAGTGCGTCGGGAAAGCCCGTATTACAATTCTTGCGCAGAAAGCTTTTTGGACACGCTCAAAAAAATTGACATTTCGGAAAAAATATGCTAGAATAGCGGATATAATGACGGATTTGTACCGTTATATTGAACGTTTCCATAAAAAAGTGGCTGCACATCACCCTCGTTTACATAAGTCCCAAGACATACCGTCTTCCAAATTCGCCCTCCCCTCGCTTCGGTGGCGCAACTTTCGGTTTTCCGCTGCGCTGCAAAAATGCAAGAAAAAAACGTAGCATAGACGCTTTTTCTGCCATTTCGAATGTCTCTATGCAAGATAGTTTAATGTATATGGTTGACATTTTGCTATCTTATGTTTTTCAACCATCCAAGTAAAAAATATAAGGAGCTCGGCCTATACCGAACGAAAAAACTATGATTACATCCGAACAGCTGCGCGAGAAGCTGAATGAATTGCTTCAGAAGCCGAATGCAAATACAAATACTGTTTTTATGGATACCATGCATTTCATAAACACCAAAGCCCAAGGCCGTGGTTATGCTAACGGCATTGCGTGGGTAAGAGCTGCTACAGCGGTCGGCGAGCTTACAACTGACGAGTTGACAGAATTTGAAAACTGCCATCCGCTCAGAAACTTGCTAGGTCATGGCGGAGCGAGCGAAATTACAATTTCAGAGAGCAGATGCATCTTCGTGCTGCGTATCCTTTTTAAGATTGAACAATCCAAATTATCCGCTGATGGCACGTCTGCGCAGGAATATCCCACTGAAAAAGCTACCCCTGAGGAAATCGAGGAATGGTATCTCAAGGGCAAAGCGCATTATGAAAGAAATGAATATGAAGAAGCGGTAGCATATTACCGCAAGGCAGCAGCGCAGGGAGATTTTCGCGCGCAGAACAATTTGGGTACTTGCTATGAACAGGGGCTAGGTATTTCCAAGGATGAGGGAAAGGCAGTATATTGGTATCGCAAATCTGCCGATCAGGGAAATTCTGCAGCGCAAATTAACTTAGCGAACTGCTATCTGTCCGGCAAGGGTGTTGCAAAGGATTGGACCATGGCGGTGAGCCTATATCAAAAGTCCGCAGAACAGAACCATGCCATAGGTCAGAGGGCCCTTGCGCTATGCTATCAATTCGGCAAGGGCATAAAGAAGGATGACAAAGAGGCTGCACAGTGGTACGAGAAAGCCGCAATGCAGGACTATGCCCCTGCTATGGCAAACATTGGCGATTGCTATTATAACGGCATAGGCGTTGCAAAAAATTACGAAAAGGCACTGTTTTGGTATAAAAAGGGTGCTGAACAAGGGGATGCCGGCTGTATTAGAGGTCTTGGTGACTGCTATTATGATGGCTGTGGTGTTAAGCAGGATTACCAACAGGCTGTACAGTACTACCGTTCGGCAGCGGACAGACAGGATGCGTTTGCCCAGGGGAACCTGGCATTCTGCTATATAAGAGGCCATGGTGTGAAGGAAAACTATGCTGTAGCATCAGAATGGTACCGATATGCGGAAAGCGCGTTTGAAGCTGCACTCAGTAACGGCAGTCCGGAAGAATATTATATATACGCCATGTTTTTGAGAAAAGGAAGGTTCGTACCGAATAATAACGGCAACCGCGACTCCATTAAAAATTGGCTCTTAAAAGCGGCGAATCAGGGCCATCCTCGGGCAATCATTGTGCTGGGAAAAGAATGTATGGACAAAATACCCAGATCAGAAGCAAATTACATACAAGCAAGACAATGGTTTCGTAAGGCAGCAGAAGCCGGCTCAGCTGAGGCAATGTACTATATGGGTCTTAGCTATTCCTATGATGGCTCCACAAGCACGGACAACTGGATAGAATCCGGGAAATGGTATCTCAAAGCTGCCATATGGGGATACGATGATGTTATATTCAAAAATAAATATGCGATAGATACCTTTATGAAGCGCAATTTGACACCGGAATTGGTGGATGAAATGCGCAGAGCATCGAATCAGGGCATTGCCCAAGCATCCAAATTATTGAGCATTTGTTATGAAAACGGCTATTGCGTTGAGCAGAATATACAGCAAAAGTATCGCTACACTCAGCTTGCTGCACAACAGGGCGATGGCGAATCCCAGCGGATCATCGCAATGGCTGATTGGCCGACGAACAGTGAAGAAACAAGTAAGCAAAATAGCAAAGATACAAAAGCCGCAAAAGCGGAAAAAGAGGCATCGAAAACGAATTTGCTTCTCCGGGCGGCGGAAAATGGGGATACCATTGCCCAGTATCAAATAGCATGTGCTTACGCACAGGGTAAGGGCATGAAAAAGGACGCGCAAGAGGCGTTTAAATGGTACTTAAAGGCAGCTAAGGGGAGTCATTACAAGGCATGCTATGAAGTTGCGCTTTGCTATGAAAATGGTATCGGCGTAAAGAGAAACATGAACGAGGCAATTCCGTATTACCATCTTGCCTTGCTTGCCGACATATCTGAGAAAGAAAAAGCACAGATCAACTATAAGATTGGCAAGAATTATTACGATGGTGATGGCATCAAGGTGATGCATCCTTATACAGCTGCAATACCATATTTGAAAAAAGCAGCGAAAATGGGCCATCAACAAGCTAAGGAAGCCTTGGGTTATGTTCGTTTCAAGAGCTTTTTCGAAAAATTCAAAAAGTAAAGAATGCACGTCAATCCCACAGCACCGCTCGTATACTACTTGCATTTTTAACCTCCGAAGTTTATTATTTCGAGCCGATGGGCTCCTTTCTTAGCTTGTTGGCTGTCCTGCGTGCTCGTATCTCTACGGCAACATTATGTGGTACACTAAAGGAGCCTTGATCAGTCTGTAAAACGAATTTGTTAAATACCAATCCCCTAACGACCTTCTCGGCTCCCTTATTTTATCATAACAATTACACACTTTCAAATTTTTTTGTTTTTGATAGTATACTTCTGTTTTTACCTGTAACCTTCCTACCACAAACGGTGCTTATTAGGGTGAAGACCTTTCAATACACAAAGGAAGGAGATGAAAGTCTTGGATGATAACAAAATTGTCGAATTGTTCTTACTGCGTGACGAAACAGCGATTAAACAAACTGCAGAAAAATACGGAAAACGTTTGCGATCTTTGTCCTACGGAATTGTAAATGATCCACAAACGGCAGAAGAATGTGAAAACGATACATATCTGAAAGCGTGGAACTCCATTCCGCCCAACGAGCCAAGGAGTTATTTATATGCGTTCCTTGCTCGGATCACACGTCACATTTCTTTGAATTACTGCCGTGATCGCAGTCGATTAAAGCGCAGCGCATTTATATGCGAACTCAGCGCGGAGATGGAGCAATGTATCCCTCACCCCAATGATAATGAGTGTCCTATTGATGATATAGCACTCGGCGAAGCGATCAACAAGTTTTTGAGCGCACTTGACGAACAGAAGCGGAACATTTTTATTCGCCGGTATTGGTATCTGGATTCCATAGCTGCCATTTCCAAACGATTTGACTTGTCAGAAAGCAAAATTAAAATCACGCTCTTTCGTTGCCGTAATAAGCTTCGTGAGCATCTGGAAAAGGAGGGATACAGCATATGAGAGGAAATGAATTTTTAGATAAAATGGGGCTTATTGATCCTGCTTATGTAGAAGCTGCATCTGCTGCTCCGCAAACGAAAAAATTAGGATGGTTAAAAAAATGCGGTGCTATTGCCGCTTGTTTTGTACTGTTGCTTTCTATCGGCTTTGGAACATACGCATATGCTGCAGAAATTAAAGAATATAACGCTGCAGTTCGATTTTTCAACGACTATGATTTATCAATAGAAGGGCTTACTCGCGGGGAAATCAAAAAGGTTTACCGCGACATTACCACAAAGACCTTCTCCTATTCAAAAACTGCGGAAGTACTTATAAAGAGTCTATCGACTGATAAAATTACAGGGTATGAAATTCTCCAAGAAAATCCTACGCCGCAGGAGATAGAGAACCTTTGGAAAAAATACAACAGTCGCTTTTCGTCTCCCGAACAAAACAGTATTCACTACAGATACCGTAATGAATACAAAAAGGATAGCCAACTCGGTTTTAATGTTCTTGACAAAAGTTACCTTGAAAAATATGATGGAGGTAAACTTATTTGGAGCGCATCGTTTTCTGAATTTCAAGTCTGTGGATATAGTACTGTTTCGGATGGTGTAATTGCACACGGACGAACATACCGTTGGTCCAGCCGCCAAGACGCCTATTCATGGATAGCAAAAATCGATGAAAGCGGAAATATCATTTGGAAGCAAATGATCGGCAATGAATTTCATGTCGAATACATTGCAAAGATTTTGGAAAACAAAGATGGTAGTTACGCCGTGATCAGCCACGGAGACTTTAATTATTTTTGTTTTAGTCGATACACAGCAGATGGTAAAAAAACACACTATAAAAAAACCGAAATAGGTAATTATGATATCCGGAATGCCGTACCGTTTGGCGACGGCTATATTGTACAAATTGGAAACTATAACAATAGTACAAATAACGAGATTATAAAGGTTGATTACAAAGGGAATATCACGGAGTCTTTTTCTTACAGCAGTGAAGATTCTTATTACTATATTACCGACATGATTGAATTTAACGGATATATTTATTTGTCTGCCTATGCTGTACCCAAACTCGCCGATGAAAATCAAAATGCGGGCGGCAGATATGAGATTGCATCTGTGTTGAATTACCTATTTGAAAATGATATTTTGAATATTTCAAGCGAAAAACTCACGCAAATGGTACGAGAAAACTACACAGCAATGCTATTGATATGTGACCCAAGCGCCGGAACGCCGCAGGAATTCTACTCGGTCAAGGATTCTTTGGGCGGAAAGCTTTCTATAAACGATTCTGGAAATCTTTTGTGGAACGTGGAAAGTATTACTACTGCTTACTTCTCACCGTACACCGGTTCCTATACCATTGGCGGATTGTGCCATGTGTTCCAATACACATTTAATAACGCCGGTGTGCTGGTTAATCAAGAAATAACCGATGAGGTTATACAGTACCATCGGTAATTATGGAAATTCTGTATGCCGCTTTACGCAGCGGTGTCGTATAATTTCATTCTTTTTAAGCCACACGGATCCGTGTGGCTTTCCATATGCCCAAAAGGAAGTGCTTACTTGGATTCTATGTAATTTCACCCCGCAATTTTTCCATAGAACGCCGATTTATATTGAAAACCGCGCATTTTTATGTTATACTGTTTTTAGAAACAGCACCCACCTAAATTACGTCTTTCGGAGGAATCCATATGAATTACAGAACCGACCGATATGGCAATCAACTCTCCATCCTTGGATTTGGCTGTATGCGCTTTCCGCAAAAGCTGGGCAGGATCGATCTGTCTGAAACCGAACGGGAGATCATGACCGCCTATCGGGGTGGAGTCAATTACTATGACACAGCCTATATCTATCCCGGCAGTGAAGCGGCACTGGGAGAAATTCTCGAAAAAAACGGTATTCGTAAAGAAGTATATATCGCCACAAAACTGCCCCATTACCTGATCAAAAGCGCAGATGATCTGGATAAAATGTTTTCCCAAGAACTCAAACGTCTGCGTACCGACTATATTGACTATTATCTCATGCATATGCTGACCGATACCGATACCTGGAACCGTCTGAAAACGCTGGGGATCGAAGAATGGATCGAAAATAAAAAAGCAAGCGGTGCCATTCGGCAGGTGGGATTTTCCTATCACGGTAACAGCGATATGTTCTGCGCGCTGGTGGATGCCTACGACTGGGATTTCTGCCAGATCCAGTACAACTACATGGATGAGCATTCCCAGGCAGGGCGCAGGGGACTGTATCACGCACATAGTAAGGGCATTCCCGTTATCATCATGGAGCCTTTGCGGGGCGGCAAACTGGTAAACAGGTTGCCGCAAAAAGCAAGGCAGATCTTTGCGGAATATAAAACCCGGTATACACCCGCCGAATGGGCGTTTCGCTGGCTATGGAATCAGCCTGAGGTTACAGTGGTGCTGTCGGGCATGAATTCCGACGAAATGGTGAAAGAAAATATCGCAACCGCCGCATCTGCAAAGGTTGGTGAACTGGGTGAAAACGAGGAAGCCATGCTGCAAGAGGTAGTCAAAGCCATCAATGCCGATATGAAAGTGGGCTGCACCGGCTGCGGTTACTGTATGCCCTGCCCCAAAGGCGTGGATATCCCCGGCACATTTGCCGCTTACAACCGACGGTATTCCGAGGGAAAATTCTGGTCAACGGTAGACTATGTGATCTGCACTGCCCTGCGCAAAAATGCCACATCGGCTTCCAACTGCGTGGGTTGCGGAAAATGCGAAAAACACTGTCCGCAAAAGATCGAGATCCGCACCCAATTAAACAACGCAAAAAAAGAATTGGAAACCCCGTTGTATCGGGTAGTGAAAAAGGTCGTCAAGCGTTTTGCGCGTTTTTGAGAAAGGCACACAATGATCCATCATATGAAACTGCACCCTCTTCCCTTTTCCCAAATTGAGTGCGGTAATAAGACCATAGAATTGCGTCTGTACGACGAAAAACGGCAAAAGATCAAGATCGGCGACACGATCCTTTTCACCAATACCGAAGATACGCAAAAAACGCTTACCGTCCGGGTCACCGCTTTGCACCCCTTCCCCTCTTTTCAAGCGCTCTATGCTGCCCTGCCCCTTACCAAATGCGGCTACACGGCAGACACCGTCGAAAAAGCAAATTACCGTGATATGCAAAATTATTACAGTATACAGGAAGAGGCAATGCTTGGCGTGGTGGGCATAGAGTTCATTCAGATATAAAAAACAGACAGGATCCCCGCCTATTCGTAAAACAATCTAAAAAAGGCAATATCAAACCCGAGAGGAATGATATTGCCTTATTATTTTGTCTACGGGGTCATATTTGCCAACATATTTTCGGCAAAAATACCGTATCCCGTGGCAGGATCTCCCACAAGAACATGGGTAACAGCACCGATGATCTTACCGTTCTGAATGATCGGGCTTCCGCTCATGCCTTGCACGATACCGCCTGTTTTATCAAGCAGTACGGGATCGGTGATTTTTAGAACAAAATTCTTGCAGTCATCATCCATAGATCGGATCTTCTCTATTTTAACCGTATATTTCCCGATGCTGTTATCGTCCAGCGTGCAGTAAATATAGGCATCTCCCACCTGTACTTCCTTTTTTCGGGCAAGGTGCAGGGGTGCTTCGGGCGGCTGTACCGCCATTTGACTCAATATACCGCTAACACCGGCTTCCGTGTTTCGGTCAAGATCCCCCGAAGCACCGTTTCCGAAATATCCTTTCAGCTCACCGGGACAACCTTTTTGTCCTTTGGTGATACCCGAAATGGTAACCGCCGAGATATTTGCCCGCATCAACGGCAGGAGTTTTGCGGTTTCCGGGTCACAGATCCCATGTCCCAGTCCCCAAAATCTGCCGCTGCTGCTATCGAACATGGTTACAGTCCCAATTCCCGCCGTACTGTCGCGAATCCAAAGTCCTGCTCGGTAAATGCCTTCCGGCTTGGACGGCACGGGATTTAGCTGTAACTGCATGGTATTTCCGTCACGCACAATTGTCAAACTAAGCTCTTTTCCCCCGCTGTTTTCTATCATAGAGCTTACATCATTTACGGTGTTGACTTCTTTTCCATTGATCTTTGTTATCACGTCTTTGGCGCAAATGCCGGCATCCTTTGCCGGGAAATGGCTTCCATTTTGCGAAACCACCTCGGTCACTCCCACGACCAGGACCCCTTTGGTAAAAAATCGCACCCCAAAGGGCATGCCACCGGGAGAAAGGGTAAGTTCATCGTAAAAGGAAGGCAGAGCATCCTTATCTTTTGCACCATGAGACGTCAGGGCAAAAGACGCACACTGCGCGGTCTTTTCGTCTCCTGTCGGTGCAGATAACAGGAAAAGCCCCGCTACCAGCCAAAGAAACACGCATATCAGACCAATCACTCTGACAATGCCGCGTTCTTTTTGCATCGTTTGCTTCATTCTTTTTAACCTCGTTCGCTTTTTTGTACGTAGGGGCGGCATTTTGTTGTCCTCTTTCCCGCGTCCTTTCGTACATGAATCATTGTGCGCCAAAGCACTCTCAGCTATGCCATGCAATATTTAGCTATTTTGTTTTACCGTTTTTTGGGAATTAACAGTGCGCGTCCCGCCATTTCCTGCTCACGCTCCACGCCGTTGCGCTCCATCAGCGAAGCCCTTGCCACGCGGTACTTTTTAGCAATGTCAAACAGAGATTCACCGCTTTGGGGAAAATATAAGGTTGCCACCGCGCCCGTTTCACCCTCTTTGGGTTTATCGGGCAGCATGCGAATAACCTGCACAGCATCCGCTTCCTCGCATGCTGTGATAACCATATGGCAGATCACCTCAAAATCCACGTACAGTTTCTCATCATCCACCCGACAGCGTACTCCCGATGCTCTGCACTCCACCGCACACTTTACTTCTTCGGCAGGTATAGGCGTATCCGCTTCATAGCGAAGGGGCAAATCCAACGCTATGCTTACATATTGCCCTTCATCCTTTGCACCAAGCACTGTCACCTTGGCACTGCCGCTGAATACAGGACGGTTTTTCTTTCCGAGCTCGGCTTGGGGATCAAGGGTAGGAATTACACTGCAAGCCTTTACCTCACGGATCCCAACAGCTTCAATTTCCTGAAGCAAACGGTTTTCGTTTACCGAAAAAGAAGCGTGCACAGTGTTTGCCAAATAGTGAATCTTGCGTTTTTGATCGGTAACCTGGCATTCTCTGTCCACCGAATAGCAGTCCTCGCAATAATACAGCTTCTTTGGATGCATCGCTTCCACATCAAGCCCGTAATTAATGTCCAGTTCCACCATGCGCCGCTTCCCAAATTCGTCTTCTCTGACATTGACCGTTGTCCCCTCAGGCAGTACGGTCACAACGCAGGTACAGCCTTCCTGCAGGGAATCTGCCTCCAGCGCCTGGGAATACGGAAGAGTTCTGCGCAGTAAAGTGTAGTCCTCCCCGTTGCCTACGGGCACTGAGTAGATCGCCTCAAATTCGCATACTCCCCGCAGTAACAATTCCCCGCCCGATGGGCGGCACTCATCCACATGGATGTTCGCCCGGCTGCAAATCATCTCTCCGATGGCGGGCATGGAAGAATCCAGCGTAATGTCCTCCGAAAAGATCAGTCCTGTTTCTCTGCGATTGGTAATGTTCATCGCATTTATACAATTTTCCTTAGTCTCAATTCCCTTTTCCTCACTGCCACGGGCGCCGTACAGCTCCGGCAAAAAGGATTCTCTTTTCCAAATTGCGCCTTCTACCCCCGCTTGACAGCGAATATTGAGTTTTCTCGGGTTTTGCATACGGCAATTGAGAGCCGTGGCAATAGGGCGCAGTACGTCTACGCAGTCTTCGCTGAGTTCTTCACAGGCAACCTTGTTTTTAAAGTCTGCAAGAAAGGCGGCGCATCGTACTCTGTTATCATCTGCAATATACAAAACTTTATACGCCACAGCGCCCTCATATTCTAAAATTCCGCTACCCAAAAAACGGTTGCCCAGACTGGGACAGGCTTCTACCCAAACCACCTTTTTTACATCGGGCAGATAATCGGGCAGTATGAAATCATCCGAAAGCTCTCTCAAAGTATTTGCTTCTGCCACCATTACCGCCGCGCAAAAATGATCATTTTCCCTGTCCCTGAAGTTTTGCATCATATTATATTCCATTTAAATATCCCCCGTATATATTTTTGGTTTATATATACGCCGCAGATTTTATAATTATGTCAACCGCCGTTTTCGATTAGATACCGCTGAATTTTAGATAAAGCAGATTTTTCCAACCTTGAAACATAACTGCGGGAAATACCCAGTTTTGCTGCAATTTCTCTTTGTGTAATGGCAGGTCGGTTGGAAAGCCCGTAGCGCAGAACGATGATTTGCCGTTCCCTGGGTTCCAGTGCGTGATAGATATATTTCATCGCCAATGAGGAACTGATCTTTTGGTAAATATCCTCGGCAATGGTATCATCCACCGCTACGATATCCATATAGGTCAGCGGATTGCCGTCCTTATCCACATCAATGGTGTCATAGATCGACACCTCTTGGGAACACTTCTTTTGGGCGCGAAAATACATCAAAATTTCATTTTGCAGGCACTTCCCGGCGTAGGTTGCAAAACGAGCGCCGTTTTCGGGATCAAAGGAATCAATGGCTTTGATCAGTCCGATGGTGCCGATGGAGATCAGATCCTCTTGATTTTGTCCTTGGGAATAGTATTTTTTGACAATATGGGCAACCAGTCGCAGATTGTGCTCAATAAGCAATTCCCTTGCCTTCATATCACCCTTTTTGGCAAGCCTGAAGTATTCCCTTTCCTTTTCTGCAGGCAGAGGCGGCGGAAAGGAACTTACGTCATTCACCTTCAAAAAAGCATAGAACACACTGCAGATCATGGCTAAAATAGATGTCAGCATGGTTTTCCTCCTTTTCATTTCTATCATCCTATGCGGCAAAAAAGATGTCCCATACCAAAAGAATTACAAAAAAAGATTGCTATTACGCATCGGGTGTGCTATACTGGAATAAGAAAACCGGAGAAAAGAGAAAAAAGAAACATATGAAAACAATGATCGTGGATATCGGGTCCAATACCATCAAATATGATATTTTTGATCCACCCTGCCTAAACAGCATTGCGCACCGCTCGGTGGCGGCAGGCATCATACGCTATATTGAAAACGGAAGCATGACAGAACAAGGGTTGGAAACACTGTGCACCATCCTCTCTTCCTACCGTCTGGATGCCGAAAAAACAGGGTGCTGTATGCAGGTCTTTGCCACAGCAAGCTTGCGCCGGGTACATGACCCCATGAAAGTCATCTGTGCGGTAAAAGAGCGAACCGATATTCAAATAGACCTGATCTCGGGACAAAATGAAGCGGCACTCAGCCTGCAAGGCATGCTTGCAATCACTCCTCACGAAAAAAGAGGACTGATGATGGATATGGGCGGGGGAAGCACTGAGCTGAATGTTTTTGAAAATGACCGTTCTCTCTTTTCGGTAAGTATGCCCTTTGGTGCGCTTTCTCTGAAAAATGAATTTGTAAAGAACATCTTCCCCGATAAAAGCGAATTTGGGCACATTGTTGACTACGCTTCCTCGGTAATAAAGCCCTATCAAACAAAAATTTTGACCGATACCTTATATATGGTGGGCGGCAGTGCCAAAGCCTTTGCCAAACTGCTGCAATACAAAATGAATCTTGTCCCGGATGAAAACCCCACATTTGACAAAAAGGCAGTGCAGTCGCTTGCCGATTCGCTAACCACTCTATCTGAAACCGACAAGGAACTGCTGATCACAATGTTCCCCGACAGATACCATGTTATACTGCCCGCTCTTGCCGCTTACATAGCTCTGATTGATAACTGCTCTTGCCAAAAGATCACCGTGTCAAAGGGCGGCATTCGGGAAGGGCGTCTTATCACCATGATAACGCAGGAGGAAAACCATGAAAGAAGCGGAAAAATTTGAAAAAAGCACTCTGTTTGAAGGGATCGTATCTCTGCGCGCCCTGCTTTTAGCATATGAAAGCACCTACAACGACCGCCGTATTCTGGAAGTCTTATACGATACCGATAAAATTAAGCGTACGCCTAAGGAATATATGTTTCTCAAAAAAAGAGCTGAGACCCTCGGTTTCCGCTTAACCGAAACACCGCGCACCGAAATAGATTTACTGGCACTTGGACAAAGTCACGGGGGCATTCTCGCCAAATGCACCGACCGTACCCTACCTGCGCTTGAAAACGCCAAAATACAAAAGGACGGCTTTTACGTCATGTTGGAGGGCATCGAAGACCCTTACAACTTCGGCTATGCACTGCGCTCGCTGTACGCCGCAGGCGTAAACGGCGTGATCCTGCCCCCGCGCAACTGGATGAGCGCCGCAGGAATCGTCTGCCGCGCCTCGGCAGGTGCGGCAGAACAACTGCCTCTGTTTTGCGCCCAAAGCGCCGAAGATGCCGCTTTGTTTTTCAAAGACAGAGGGTACGCCCTTATATGCGCCGATCTGCCAAACTCGGTACCGCTGTATGATACTGCACTGAAACTGCCCCTGTTTTTGGTAGTGGGTGGCGAAAAAAGAGGTATATCCAAACCGGTACTGGAAAAAGCAGATGCCATCGTGCGCATCGACTACGGACGCGACTTTCCCGCTGCCCTCTCCGCTGCCTCTGCCGCTGCTATCCTTGGTTTTGAAATTTTCAGACAAAACAGAAATTAAAAAAACGATGCACGCGGCATCGTTTTTTTATTGGAAATTATTCTGTTATTATACAAGGATCAATTTTTCCACCTTTTCCTTGTCAGGTACCACATTTGCGGAATAATTGGTGTGATAGATCACAAAGCCCGGTTTTGCACCGGGAGGACGCTTCAAATGACGGGCTTTGGTATAATCCACTGTCACCATAGCCCCCTCACTTTGCGACGAATGATACGCCGCAATCATGGCAGCCTCGGTAAAATCTTCTGCGGGCGGCTCGGGAAGAGATGCACAGCAAAGGATCACGTGCGATCCGGGGGCACCATGCACATGGAACCAATAATCCTCTTTTTCCGCCTTCTTAAAAGAAAGCTCGTCATTTTGCAGATTATTTCTGCCCACAAGCACGGTATATCCTCCCGAGGTCCGATAGGAAATGGGCTTTGTCACCGCCTTTTTCCTGCCGGTGGGTTCATTTTTGCGAATGCGGGAAGCATACCCCGAAAGCGTCAATTCCTCTCGGATGTCCATCAGCTCGCTCATACCGGTGGCACGGTTCAGATGATCCCAAACGCTCTCCAGATAATTCTGCTCCTCTTCGCCCTTGATCAGTTGCTTTGTCAGCTCCTCTTCGGCGGTTTTCAGTTTATTATAGCGTTTATAATAGCGTTGTGCGTTGGCGGCAGGGGTAAGGCGGCTGTCCAGCGTCAACACCACCTCAGGCATATCTTCCTCATAATAGTTCACCAGTGTAACCTCGGTATCCCCCCGCTTGAGGGCATACAGATTAGAAGTGATCAGATCGCCGTACTGCTTGTATTTTTCCTTTTCAAGGCAGTCAGCCAGTTCCTTTTCCTGGGCTTCTCTCTTGCGTGCCAGACGAGCAAGGGCATTTGTTACAAGTCCCACCAGATCCTTCGCGCGGGTGTGCAATCTTTCCTCATTTTCTCTGGAGCCGTAAAAAACATCCAACAGCTCGGAAACCGACGCAAATTCCTTGGCATCCGCCCCGTTTCCGTACTGGGTAATGGGAAGAAAACCGTATTCCAGTGCTTTTCCGTCCCTGTAAACAAGACAGGGCGCAAAATCTCTTTGACGGATGCGGTCAAATACTTCGGTAAAGCATTGCCAAAGCACCGCTCGATTCAGATCCTGCATGCCGCAATCGCTGCGCCCCCCTGCCATACAGGCAATTTCCCTTGCCACAAGGGAGGAAACGCCCAAAAAATGAGCGGTCAGCCATTTATCAAAACGAAGCGACAAATCAGCGTTTTCGTACAGCGCGCTAAACTGCTCCTTAGTTACAGAAAGCGGATCCAGTTTTTCCTGCTTGGGAGGCATTTCATAAATCATACCGGGAAGCACCTGACGCTTGGTACTGGTGGTGAAATCTACAGGCTTGGCAACGCCGAGAATACGGTAATTCTCATCGGTAAAGATCAGATTGCTGAATTTACCCATCAGTTCACAAATCAAATAGCGTCTGATCACAAATCCCATTTCATTTTTGGCATCAAAAGCGATCTCAATCACGCGCTCAAAGCCGTACTGGCGAATGGAAACGATCTTGCCCGATGCCAAATGTTTGCGAAGCATGGTGCAAAACATAGGAGGCGTTGCGGGGTTTTCCTTAGGCAAAGAAGTAATATTGACCCTTGGGTTATTGGAGGAAGCCGAAGCGCACAGCCTGTATATCTGTCCGCCTGCACGCATCACAAACAGGATCTGATCCTTTTCGGGCTGATGGATCTTTTCGATTTTTCCGCCGCAAAGCTTTTCATCCAGTTCCGCTGTGATGGCAGCGATCATGCCTGCATCCAGTGCCATTATCCTTCCTCTCCTTCCATTCCTTCCATGGTTTCTTTGCTGTAAGCATCAATGGCATAAAACTTTCCTTCATGCACCAGTCCCACACTGCGCGCGATCTTGATGGATGCACGGTTATAGCGGCTGCAACAATACGCCACTGTATGACGGTTGCGCAATAAATAAGACGCAAGAGCGGCAACATTGGAGGCAGCATATCCGTTTTTACGGTACTGCGGCGCCGTTTCAGCCGTGATCTCCAACATTCTTTGACCTTCGGAATAGGGATTGACTGTGGCAATGGAAACCACCGTTTTATCAATCACCGTCACAAAAGCGGGCAGATTATATTCCCGCAGTTCGTCAAGATCAAAGCTCGTTTCATTGTTCTTATGGCGCGGGGACAGCTTTTTGGTAGAGGACTGCACAAGGGACAGATCGATCTTTCGCTTATCATACCCCGCAAAGGAATGATACCAACGAAGCGTCCCCTGCTTTTCTCTGACATATCCTTTTTTAAAAAGGTAGGGACTTACCAGATCGTTTAATTCCTTGAGTGTTTCATCTTCAAATAAAACATCTCTTTTTTCGTATATAAAATCCGACACCTCGGGATAGATATTAAAATACAACTCGGCTTCCACTCCACGTCTTCCCGACGAGATCACAACCGGCACAATGGCAGGCATGCGCTCTTCCAAAAGAGCATCATCATCCTCAAGGGTTATACAAAATCTTTCTTTCATTGTCTTCTCCCTTTTTATTTTTCTTCTTTAATTATAGCAAAAACGCCATGTATGTCAAGGCTTCTGAAAGAAAAACACGCCCGATGGCGTGATACTCTTATCGGAGTATCACGCCAACTCTATTCGCCTGCGGCGAGTTCTATTGCTTCGCAGTGATATTCGGCTTACGCCGAGTGATATTCGCTTCGCGAGTTAAATGGCGAATAGAATACCACTGAAGCCGCAAGGCTTCAATATAACTGCCCGAAGGGCAATATCACTCTTTGCGAAGCAAAGAATATAACTTAAAAACAGAAAAGAGAGAGTCTTACGGAA
>SVRY01000042.1 GCA_015064585.1 Oscillospiraceae bacterium | reverse complement strand
GTTTTCGTGGCAAAAATGGTCAAAAGTGAGTCAAGGGGTGAGTCAACTTTTTCAAAAGTGAGTCAACTTTTGGAAAGACGATAATGGCGGGTTAAAATAGATAAATTAGCAAGTGGAAATTTTTAAACAAGGGAGTCTCCGCCAAGGGGGAAGTCTGCCCATTTGGTGTCCGGAGGGACTGGTCATGGTGACCGGAGAAAGTGAAATAGACATTGGAGAAGATATTACAGCAGAAAGAAAAAATATATTTATAGATGTATATAACATGAATATATAGATGTCGGAAAGCGGATGGAAAACAGGTTTGGAAAATGACAAAAAAGTAGTAGACTTTCCGGAAAAGGTGTGATATGTGTTGTGTCCTGAAGGAGGTGGAGTTTATGTCGTTAATCCGAGCACTGTATCAGGGAAGATTGATTCCGATGGAAATGGAGATGACAAAAACAAAGAAATTAAGGGATGCCGCAAAACGAGTACGTGAAGTGTCCAAGGAACTTCAGGAGGCACTAAATGAAGAACAGTGGGAGCTTTACGAGTCGCATGAGGATGCGCGATCTATGCTTGAGGACATGGAACAGGAAGAACTTTTCGTACTCGGTTTCAAGTTGGGACTGAGGCTGGGGAAGGAAGTTTGGGAAGAAGATCCGATTAAGCGGATGGAGGAGAAAATATGTCGGTAATAAGAGAAATCTATGCGGGAGAAATTCATTTTGAAGATTATTGTAAACCGAAGAATGAGGAGTACCGTGATGTGGATGAAATAGCGATGGAAGCGTTTGAGACTTTTTTTGCATCTCTCTGTCCTGAACAAAGACATCTCTATGATTTACATGAATCGGCACGTATCACTGTGGAAGGAATGGAGCAAGAAGAACGCTTTAGACAGGGATTTGTACTTGGGGCGAAGTTGATGATGGAACTTCTGAGCTGACAACAGAGTCAAATAGGAGGCAGGCGGCTACGGCCGCTTGTTTTCATTTACGCCAAGAAAAGTTGCTTCGCCACGTGTCGCCCAATTTGCCCCGACGTTCGATTTTTCGTCCTGAAGCGAGGAAGATATCGAAGAAAGGTAAAACAAGCCCGTGTGGGGCGAATTTGCGAGAGTGGGAGGCGTAGAGAAAGTGAGCAAGTGCCGGAACAGAAAACGGGGATGAATCATGCGTCAAAAGTACAGCGATGAGAGGAAAAAGCGAGCGTAAATCTGCCCGAAAAGGCAGGGTTGAAAAATAAGCAGGAGAAAGCAAAGGGGTCGCGTTGCTTTCCCTTCGCAGTTCACATCTGCCGGCAACGCCGACAGAATAAAGGGTTTTCGGCGGTTCGCACTATGATTTCAAAAGGGGTTGCAAGGGTGGGAATGTGTGAGTGAACGGGGTTGTAGGAAAGAAAATGCTAAGTAATATCAAAGAAAAATGAGGGGTTGTGGCAATGATTGAATTTGTGTGGTGATTACTATATCATTGCCAGTGAGGATGAGCCCGAGCGTGAACCACTCGGCATTTGGGGACAACGGCATCTGACGTACATCCAAAAACATAGAGAAGCATTTTATAAGAGAATACAAAGCGAAAATAAGCTTTGCGAGTACCTCATACAGTCGAATCGTGATGCGGAAGATATGTTTAATCGTTTGGTAAAACAAATGGAAGAGCGTGAGGGTGTAACTGAATAACTCAAAGCTGCCAACCAAATGACGTTGATTGGCAGGATGAACACATATACCACTGCAAGATAAGACTTTCGCACTGATGTGCGAAAGTCTGTTTTCGTTTTGGTAAAGTCTCTTGTAATACTGTTGCGGTTGTGTTATAATATAAAATGTAATCTTTTATAAGGAGAAAGGAAAAGTGCAAATATGGCCATGAAAGTTAGTTACAACAAGCTTTGGAAGTTACTTGTTGACAAGAAAATGAGCAAAGCGGATCTCAGGAAGACAGCTGAAATTGCGCCGAATACGCTGACCAAAATGCGTAAGGACGAACCGGTGTCTATTGATGTTCTGCTTCGCATTTGTGATAAATTGGATTGCAACATCGGAGAAATGATGGATGTTATCAAAGATATGTAAAGCTAAAATCTATTGCGAGGAGATATAGGTATGTGGAATATAATTACGATTATCATTTTAATCATTGAGTCTTTGTTACTTATGAGCTTTATTATCGGCAAATTTCATAAACGCAAGTTGAATGAAACTGCGGTGTTTTTAGCTGTTGTTTTTGTGGTTAACCTTTCTCTTAATCTGACCCCGTATCTGTACAATGCGATCGTTCTGGAAGAAGAGGTTAACCATGTACTTGGACTGTTCGGATGTGTGATGTCATCGGTACATATGTTTGTCGGCGAGGGCGGAGGTGAATCTGTTGCTGCCTTTTCCAAGGTCATACCGCTGTTTGCCTATGCGTATCTGCTTGCAGTGATTGTATCTCTTATTACAGCCATCAGCACGGCAATTGAAGCGTTCGGCAATTCGATTGTCAACAGCTATCGCCTTGCAAAAGCACTCAAGAAAAGCAGTTGCGATCTGGTTATTGGAAACAGCTCCAAGGCACTTCGCTATGCAAAAGCCTGCAATGCAGTCTTGCTGCTTGACGATAGCGTAAGCAAGGATTCTGTCAAAGAACTGATTGGAGACGGCCGCATTGTATTACGCAAAGGCTTTACCAAACAACTGCTGGGCAGCCGTCAGTTCAATGCTGTAACCAGATATAATATCGTGTGTCCCGAGATAAAAAAAACGTTAGACTATATTGACACATTTATCACCTATAAAAAATCAGAAAAGAGCCCTAAAAACATGTATCTGTACGTTGAAATCGAAGGGAATCAGGCAGAAACCATTCGGCGCGAGGTGATCGAAAAAAGTGGCATGGAGTCCTATATCGATACCTTCAGCACAAACGAGCTTTTGGCACGAACCTTTACCGAAGAAAACCCTGTCACGAAATATTTGCCGAAGAAATATGTGGAGAATGCTGCCATTAAGCGGGACACAGAAATCAATGTGTTTATCCTTGGTTTTGGCAAGCTGGGCAAGGAGTTGTATCGCCAATCGGTTTTGAATAATCAGCTGGTTACGTTTGACAGTACATATAAAGTATTGCCAATAAACTATTACCTGTGTGATACAGGTATTGATGCATCTGAATGGAATATCGGCGGCTTAGCTGAGACGCTTTCGGAGCTTGACACCGCAGACTATTTTGTGTTTCCTGAACTTCCCTTCAGAACGAATGTGATCGACAAAGCTCCTTTTTCACGTGATGTGCTGAATGTTGTTAAGAAGCTGGTAAAAAAGGATAATAGTTATACATATGTGATTGTTGATACCGATGAGGATTGCCTTAATATCGAAATCGGCGCCAAACTAAAGACCCTGCTCTATGGTGCCGAGAATTATCACCTCTTTGTGCGCAGCGAAGCAGCATATATCGAAGACGATGCCATTATCACCTATTTTGGCAAGAGCGACAGCGTGTTTAATCACGATGTGATCGTAAACGACAGCTTGTCAGTCATGGCAAAGAAATTGAATGAAGTATATACGGCACAGTATGCCAGAGAAGAGCGAAATCGCCCCGATTTTGCACAGTACATACAGAAAAAAGCAGAAGAGGATTGGAAAGGCTTTGATTACTTCATTCTTTATTCCAACATTTATGCTGCGATGAATTTGCGTGTTAAGCTTAATTTGTTAGGACTTGATTATACAAAGGATGGAAAAGGAGAAAATACTGCACTGATCAAGCAGCGACACCAGTACCGCGGCGAATATACATATAAGGATTATCTTGAGTGTTCCGCTCGCAATGCACTGATTGCACAGGAGCACGCGAGATGGAATGCCTATCATCTGCTCGGGGAATACCTGCCGCTTGAGAAAAGCGGTATTACTGTCAAATCAAATGACGGCAAAAAGATTCGTTTTAATGTGAAGAATATGGCGGCGAAAAGGCACGCTTGCCTTACAACCTATCAGGGTCTTGATGCGTTGTCTACTTATTTAGCAGAAAGAGCCGGAGAAGGATATGAAGCGAAGGACTACGACTATTATGTCTATGATGAAATGCTGATTACCTCTGCTGAGGAACTCTTAACCTCTCTGGGCTATTCGGTGACAGAAAAATAAAAATATGAACGGAGGTACGCTATGAAGCTGGTGTTCGTTTCATCGACGTTTAAAGATATGCAGTTTGAACGGGATATGCTGCAAACTTATGCCATTCCCACGCTCAACGAACAACTGCGCGAATACGGTGAAAAAGCGTATTTCGGTGATTTGCGTTGGGGCGTTAATACCACTGATTTGGATTCTGACGAAGGAAGCCGAAAGGTACTTAAGGTATGCCTTGACCAAATTGATAACTGCAAGCCGTATATGATTGTGCTGATCGGCGAGCGTTACGGCTGGATACCTGCTCAGGAGCTGATCGATGAAGCTTGTGTTTTAAAAGGTATTGATAAAATCAACGACATTTCCGTAACAGAACTGGAAATCGATTACGGAGCACTGCTTAACCCCGAATATGAAGGACGCATCTTGTTCTATTTCCGCAATCTTGATAAGACCGGAATGACCGATGCTGAACGTCGTGATTATGAGGCGGAAAGCGACGTTCATCTGAAAAAGGTAGAAGAGTTAAAGCGTCGTATCAGTGAAATATATCCCGATTACATTCGCTATTATGATGCTGCGTGGGATGCAGAAGTGCAAAAGGTTATCAGTCTTGAAAACTTTCTTTCGCAGGTCGAGGTCGATCTTGGCGAGGTGTTACTTCGCGATCTGAAAGCAGAAAACAACCTCCCTTGGCAAGAGCGCAGTATGCAGGCCGCCCATCGTTATTTTGAGGAAGTCAACAAAACATTGGTGTCCACGACTAACGCGGAAGAGGTTTATAAAGGTTCGAAAACGGAGGACGGATATACATTTCTTTACATCACCGGCGAAGACGGCAGCGGAAAGACCGCTGCGGTGGTAAACAGTTATTGTACGTTGGATGGCGAAAAACTGGCGTTTTCCTGCGGGCTGGATAAATTCAGTCGTGATGCCCTTGATTTCGAACGAATCTTGATCTACAAGCTGGAGGAAATGTCAGGTTATCCGCACAAAGACTATGAGGACGCACAGTTAGACGAAGTGGTTCTCCGTCTGCTCACCTCTTCAAAAGAACCGCTCAATATCCACGTCGATAATGCGGATAGAAGCTTCTTGAAATTTTTATCTCGCCTGGAAATGTGCTATCATGAAAGCAAAACATCCCACGAGATCAATGCGTCTTTCACGATCGCCGTGCAAAAGGATTTGCCTTTCTATCCCTTCTTCGCATTTTCCGATAAAGTGGTGTTGCACGATTTATCGGCAGAGGATTCTGGATTGGTACTGGACAGCATCGTAAAAAGCAACCACAAAGAAGTTTCCGATGTGGTAAAAGCTCGGATTCTTTCCAAGGAAAACAGTTGCAGTGCGGCGTATCTAAAAAATATTGTTAAGCGCTTGATGATTCTTGATAGTGAGGATTTCGCCGCGATTCGTGCTATGGGCGACGGTATGGACAATATCAATAAGTATATGCTGTCCATTGTAGACAACACCGCCGATAACCGATACGAAATACTGATTGAGTTGATCGAGGAAGCCAAAGACCGCATTAACCATCTGTTTGTAGAACGGTTGATGGACGTCTTCACACATGTTCCCATTGGTTTGAGTATAGATGACATTCGTGGCATCTTCATGGCCTATGGCTGGGAATTTAATGACCTTGATTTTTCGTTGACTGTGCAGGTGCTGGAGGATGTGCTGCATTACAATCCTTACACCCGTTTTTACAAAATAAAAAACAAATCCATTGCAAATAGTCTTTACCAAAACGATACTGTTTGGGATGCAGTGCCTGCTGCGGAATATATGCTCAGGGATGAAGAACTGTGTCCGTATGCATTCAAAGCAACTGTATTGGATGCGACGCCGGAGTATCTTTGTTCTGTGCTAAAACGTTCTGAAATCAACGATATTACCGATAGCATTCGTTACTTGGTTGAGAACGGTTATCACGAAAAAGCAATTGATTTATTGGTTGAAATTGCAAAAAACGAGGAGTTTGAGTACGTTAAGCTGTTGCCGTCCTTTCGCGAGGTTGATTTGGCAGAATATAATTTGATTTATGATTTTTACTGCCGACTTATCGATGCTTGCGATGAGTGTTTAACCAAGGATACCAAGCTGCTTTTGTCAATGGATCTTGAGGCAAAATTTGCGATAGCAGAGCACGTTCTCGATATCGATCCGAAAATCAGTATCAACCTACTGGCTCAAGCAAGCAGTCTGCTTCGCGATTGTGAACTAGAGTTTGATGAGAATATAGCCAACAGAATGTACTTTTTGCTTTTGAAGGCGGTCAATAAAATGAAATCCATCGAGCTCTTTAAACACTATATTCGCGGCGAAGAGTATCTTGATATTTTTACCTACGACACCGAATACGAAAAAACCATTTTTAAAATGAAGGTTTATACCGAGTTTTCCGAAATTGTCGGTGTGTTCGACGATGATCTGGGTGAAAAATATCACGATTTGGCCTACGATCTCGCCGTTGAAGCCGATGAGTTTGAGTGCAAAGGTGAGGATTTCGAGTATCTTTCCAAGCTTACGGAAAACACCGATTGGCTTTTGCTCGGCAAGGCATTGTATCCTTTCAATCTGCGCCTGCTCCGTGCAGAAATTGAGCTGAATCTTCACGATAAACAAGTGGATAACGCAGATGTTATGTATAAAGCAAAGACGCTCTGGAATCACACCGATTCCAAGCCCGATTGCATAACCTATTGGCGCTCAATCCTGTTTTATTTTTCAAACTTGTATGATAACGACGAGGAGTTTGATGAAGAGATTATAGAAACTTATATTTCACTTACGAAGTATTTGGTAGAATGGGGATTGGTTGTTTCCGATTACGTGGACATACTTCATTGTGCATCTGTGTTGGCGTATGTAGATGACATAGAAAGCCTGCTGGAAGCGGCAAAATGCGACGGAGAATTGGAAACCATTACACAGAATCTGATACGGTACTATTACGTTGAAGAGGATATGGAAAAGTTTTTGGCGTTAATGGAAGAATTCAATGAAATAAAAGACAGCTATATGGGCGCGGAACGTATTGCTGCCATATCCATTGAAGCATATTTTGAGATGCTGACAGAGGAAGAGTAAATAATGAATGCCTGAATTCGGGCGGAACGGTAAGAGAGGTGTTTGCGATGGCTACAAAGAAAACGGATCATTTTGATGTTGTTTTGGAAAAGGTTGGAAATCAGCAGTTAAAAACCACAAAAGCATTATGCAGTGCGTTGGGACTTGGACTCGCCGCGGCCAAAGGCATGGTAGACAAAGCGCCGACAACCGTGGCAAAGGGACTCGACAGTGATAAGGCCATCGCGCTCAGAAAGGAACTGGAAGCTCTCGGTAATACTGTGTCTATACCGGGTATGGAGACGAAAGCAGCGGCTCCCGCAACGAAAAAGACTGCCACGATGAAGACTACCACCACAAAGACTACCACGACGAAGAAATCCACGACGAAAAAGTCCACACCTTCTCCGTCAAAGTCAGCTACCCCTTCCAATGATGATTTTGATGCTATTTTTGGAGGTTCTGCACCGAAAACTACAACAACGACAAAAGCGAAAGATACACCCAAAGCAAAGATTGAGCGCATCGAGTATGCCAGCGGATCCGTCTATGAGGGCGAAATGAAAGACGGCCTTCGACACGGTGTTGGTACGTACCGTTGGAGCAACGGCGATGTTTATATCGGCAAATACGTAAACGACGTTCGACAGGGAAAGGGCAAATTTATTTATGCGAGCGGTGCTGTCTACGAGGGCGATTTTCTTGACGGAAATTTCCACGGTCATGGAGTCTATCGTTGGGCTGATGGCGATACATATGATGGTGAATGGAAAAACGATGAACGTCACGGCAATGGCAAATGGATCAATGCCGACGGCAGTTATTTTACCGGTGTTTGGGAAAACGGAGAGCGTGTAAGCGCTTCTGCGTTAATATACCCTTCTGTTCCCGGTGTCCGCGATATCGCTGAAACCGAAGATTGTATAGAAGAAGTTTATGAACAGGACGTGGATGTGCAAGATGATGAATTTGATACGATGACGGATTACTACAAGGCATGTATAGATGAGGAAAGTTGTCTATTTGCCGACGGTTTTGGCGATCTGGATAACGCTGTAAAAAATATTGCGCCCTTCTTCCAAGCAGTCTTGTTCAATTTGGAAGATCGTGACCCCGGCACAGCGCAGGAATTTCTGGCTGAAATTGTACAAGTAGACGTGTCGGCGTTGAATGATGCCACCACTAATGACGGTATTTTCTCAGGAGAAGAAGTGGGTCTTTATGATCTTTGTGACTGTGCGTTGAAATGTGCCTATCATGAATGTCTTGCCAATCCCAACGAGTTGACCGAAACGGCCATGCTGCACGTTGCATACTATCTTTATAAGGAATATTCCAATTTGAATGACCATTCTCCATCGGATCTGTTCAAGTACTATCTTGATTATTATTTAAAGACCTATGATCTCGAACAAAACATTATGTGGGATATGGGGGCTTTGTACTTTGCCCGGTTGTATGTAAACGACCAGCAATACACACCCATTGCCGCATGGGAATCCTATTACGATATTGAAAAGATCTACGGTGAGTTTTTTGACAGCCTTCTGGAGCAGGATGATTTGGAAATGTTTCCAAACGTGCAGGGTCGTCTCTATGATTCGGACTTCGGATATATAAATGCGCAGTTTGAGGAAGAGGAGGAGAAGAGCGAGGATAGCTTGCCGGAAATTGAGGATTGTTATAAAATTGAGAAACTACTGAAACATATCTTCTGCATCGGCGAATGGGAACCGCAGGAAAAGGATTATACATTTTATAAAACCGGCAGCTTTTCCATGGATAGTTATATGGGTTGGCTTGCGCATGCAGATGAATTTGGAGTGCGCAAACGTCTGAATGGGCGTTATGAAACTCGTTTAATTTCGAAAGGCAATTATAGCTTGCGTAAACGGGCGTTGGAACCCTTGCAGAATTTCTTATACGATGCAAAGTACGCTCATGCCAAATTGAAAAACTGTGTTTCCCCGAGCGAGCGGGACACGTTTGAATCAGCGCTTGATTCCTATTCGATGATGGCTTCTATATATCTTGATCAGGGTCAGGAGGAAATGGCCTTTTTGGCTCTGGCAGAAGCGTATAATCACGGCTGTGATATGAGGCGTTTGGGAAAAGTTTGCGGAGATATAGCGATGCCGATTTTGTTAGAGGATGAAGAACATTGGTATTTTGATGATCCCTATGTGGAAATCTTAAAGATAGCTGTGATTTGTTCCCCGGGAGACTATCTGGATTTTCACAACGAAATTGCAAGAGATTCTTACGGAAACTATAACCCGGACTATTTGGTTGAGCTTCTACTTAACAAGCCTGCTCGCTGATAAAAGCAGATGGGAAGGAACAACTATTTGGTGGTATAAGGAATATCAACAAAGTGTTAGAAGATATAACTTTAAAAAGGAGGGGTGACCTATCAAACCGGAAATTGCTTTAAAAATTGAATACGATATCCTTAAGGAGTACACCCGACAGCAAATTGAGATGGCGCGGGATGAGTGGATCGCCGCCTATCGTGAGATTGCGGAAAATGACTCCTCTAAACAAGAGTTATGTGATTGCTTAATCGACCGCATAGGTAGTGCTGCTGACCTATTCATCCGCCGTCATATAGAACCCGTAGTGTCCGATGCTGTAAGTCACGATGACTATTACTATGAATGGCTGGATGAAGTAAAACAGGAGGAAAACAATGCCCTCGACGGAGATTTCCCATTGGGCAACGAGGAAGATATGGCGTTTGCTTCTCCTTATTTCTCCGTAAAAGAACTGGCACAAATTCAAACAGGATGTGCGGACGATATTTTTGCGGGACACTACGTGGAATGTGCCGACCGTGTGCTTGTGCGTAAAGGCGTTTTGGCAGAGGTAAAAGGCGACTTTAAAGAAGCGGCAAGTGCGTATTCGGGCATATCCACCAGCAAAATGATACAAGATCGTGAATATGCTTGCCGCCGCAAAATGAGGGAGATTATGTTGGAACATAATGAGCGCTTAAACAAGGAATACAAAGAACTGTTGGAGGTTTTGGCTAAACAAGACGAGCAGCCCCAGAGCATCTTTTCTATGAAGTATAAATTTTACGCCGCCATATCGGATTTGCGCTATTGGGCGTTCCGTGAGGAAGAAAAAGCCTTCGTGCGGGAATGTGAACTGAAAATGATTCCCTACTACCAAAGAGCGTTGGAAGAGGAATATCGAAAGTTCAAAGTGCAAAAAGAGATCGGCATACTTGATTATACCGTGATTGATTCCTGGACACTGACCGTGGACCAAAACGGTAACCCAGTAAAGACAACGGTCGTTGATGTGCAAAAGGGTAAACCGGTTTACGCTGACGGTTGCATAGGTATAGAAATCGCAGATGAAGCACGAAGCGTAGGCAACTGTCGTTATGAATTGAGACAATGGCTTGAGTCCAACACAAACGTATACGAATTAAAAGTGGCGGCCGAAGAACTAAAGAAAAAAAGCGCGCTTGGCATGTCCCCTTCACCTGAGCCTAATTACGATCTGAGCGGACTGAGCGGCGGACAGCTTGACGCAGCGGCGTGGCAGAACTATGCAATTGCGCATGGTATGGTGCGCCGTACCAATTACGACGAAATGCTGGATAACCTTCTGATCGCCATTGATAAGTGTATTGACTTTTATGAAAAAGCCATCTCGATTGTTTAAAAGCGGGGTGAAGAAATGGATATTGTAAGTGCTATTCGCAAATTGTGTGAGGGCAAAAATGCCTTTCACGATTTGTTTGACAAAACGAAAACCTATGACAAATTATTGGCTCTTGCCGATGATAAAAAGGATGCTGAACTGTTCGGGGCGCTGCTCTACGGCAAGGCACGAAGTACGCTGATTGAAATGATCAATGATGCGTATAACTTCAAAGAATACGCCGTCAAGGCACACGGACTTCTTATGAAGGACGGGCTCAGCGCAATGGATGCCAAGAGAGCTCTTGAGATCTTCTTTACCGCGTTCGGATTCCCCGGATACAGAGAAATGGATCAGTCTAAAGTATCCACCTTGAGCGATACCGTTGGCAGCGACTTCAAGGTGGAATATGAAGGAGAGGTCTTGAACGGCAAAGAACATGGCGTGGGCGCGAGAACCTGTTATTCTCACGGCAAATGGTGTCACTATGACGAATGTATTTGGATAGATGGAGTCATGAACGGTTACTTAAGTGCCAAAGACCTTGAATTCTCTGCCTTTGAGGTGCAAAAGATTGGATTTGTCATTGACGATCACGAGGTCGGCAAGACTAAGTGCTTCTCGGGTGAAGATGAATATTATGACGATGGACTCAAATTTAATGTTAAATAAAAAAGTAAAATGCCCGAAATGCGGAAGTGAAAATGTTGTTTGCTTGGATGGCAGCGGTGCTATTTCCAAGTACGGTGACAACGTAATGATCGACATAGCCCCTGATATGTGGTTTTGTCAAGATTGCAAGGAGAGCTTTCGCATCGAAAATATAGAATAATTCGAAAGAGCGGAACGCAAGAAAGAGGATAGCTAATTATGAAATTGAAGGTTAAAAGATTTAGCGATATGGGCGCGCGCAGACCTTCATCGGGAAATTTTGCCGAGGAAGTCGTGATCGATGCCGCCGTGGGCGAATACAGCACGATTGAACTGTTCGGCGTTTTCCACGCCTTTCGCAGCTTTGAGATCTTGTCGATCGATGAAAAAGGTATCACGATATCGGCACTTTCCAAAACCGATCGAGGTGAGAAAAAGCACGAGCCGCAGCGTTTGAGAATTGGCGGCATCATTGGCTTTGAGGACAGTCAACGCGAAACCAGTGACGATGGTCCCGGTTGGTATGCGACCGATGAAATGAACTTTGAGATCGTCGAATAGGGGGTGAAGCGTATGGGAAAAGCAATTAAGATTACAGTCAAAAAAGCTCCCGAGGGTTACGATCTCGGAGCAAGTAAATTCTTCGGAACACCCACCGTTCCTCTTGCGTGGAATGGAGATTTCTACGATGACGAGTTGTTTTTCTGTCAGATAAAGCTTTCCGATATAGCCGAGCTTGATAAGGAAAACAAACTACCGCACACAGGATATCTCTATGTTTTCCTACATACCGAAGACGGAAAATATCATCTCGGTGCAGACATGCGGTATCACGATGGCGAGCCGGAGCTTGCCATCGACGATTTCAATGCTGCCGTGGAAGGATATGAGAAATACACCCAGGCGTACTTAATGGAGTTTTCCGAGGTGGACGAGGATGAGATCTGCACCCGTCTTTTCGGCGTACCGAGCGATTGGAACTACGAGGACGCACCGCCAAAACTTCTGATGCAGTACGACCCGCTGGATAACGAAATGGATTTCCTTGATACCCTGGATGGGTTTGTATATTTCTTTTTCGGGAAAGATGAAAGAGATTTTAGCCAAATAACATTACAGGAGGAATACACCTAATGAAAAGTTTTATGAAATTAACGGCGTTGCTGCTCTGTATGGCAATGCTCACGTCAACCCTTGCGGGATGCGGACCCTTTGGCGGTAATGACACGGCGGAGGATGTGTTTGATCCCCCGTATCTGGAGAATTACTACGTAAATAAGCACGAGCCTATCTGTGTAGCGGGCGGAATAGACGTGTATAAGTACGATGAAAATGCGAAAGCCTTATGGATGGGCGGTAATCCTTATCACGGTGGATTTGTATTCAGAGGAGATCCCAGCGGTAAAAAAAGTGCGCAGGTAGATCTCCCGCTTGAGGGGCTTTATCAGAACATCAGCTTTGTTATCGGCGGTAAATGCGGAAGCTTTACTGAAAGAACTGATAAAGACGGCAACATTACTTATCCGAATAGTGCCAGTGAATATGCCGGTTCGCCTCCCACGTTGATCGGATATGCACGAGAGATAAAGGTCGGTGTCCAATTTTGGGTAGATGATAAGCTTGTTGATGAGATCTTATTCTCCAATTATCAAGTTCCCGTTCGTTATACGTACAATGTTTCTGGCGGCCAGAAATTCACGATTAAGACGGTAGCGGGTGAAATGAACACGCCAATACCCGTGCTGGAGCTGACAGTTTGGGAGGGCGAGGCTCACGCAACGGGACACATAACTGAACCTGCCGGAAGCGAGCCTGTACAGCTTATCAAGGATCTGAAGCCCTATCAGATTCCCAGTACGTCAAGTGCAGTATATTATCCCAACATCACTCCCTCTTCTGAAGGCAGAAACTATATCGAGATGAGTGGCATCCGATATGAGAATGTAATAGCGACCTACATATCACAGGCATTGATGACCGATGATGAGGAAGATATTTACTTCAACCTTGAGGGCAAGTACAATTATCTAACCTTCACTGCAGGTGTGGCAGATAGAACAACGAACAAAAGTGAGGGCTCGGCATGGTTGACCGTCTATGCTGACGGAAAAATCATTCACGAGGAGGTTTACTCCTCCCACGAGTTGCCAAGAAGGACAACGGTGAATGTTGAAGGCTGCCATCAACTCAAATTTGCATGGCTCACCGACGAAGGAAATCTGGAATACGGAGATTCAACGGGTAATTACTTCGGCATCGGCGACGCTTATATTGCAACTACAGAGGCGGCACTTGAAACGATTAAATATTCTTCTAACGTTCTGCTCGACAGACCTGTAAAGATGGTATCCGAGCTTGGAACTTTTGCGGTTAACAGTAGTGTGGAGAAAGCCGTATTTGACGGTTCAACCAAGTTCAGTACCTTCTCCATGGGTGGCGTGAAGTATAATGAAGGTGTTATTCTCATCGCATCTAACAGTGTGCTTGAAACCAAGCCTGCAAACGTATCCTTTAATCTTAGTGGAAATTACGATACGATTTCCTTTAAGGCAGGACATATCTCCAATAGCAATGTTTACGAAAATGACCAGATTGAAATTTATGCAGATGGAGAACTGATCAAGACCATTGATCTGAAATTCCATTTAATTCCGCAGGAATATATCGTTGATGTAAAGGGCTGTCAACACTTGGAGTTTGTTTCGGGTAAGCTGACAAACTATTCTATGGAGCGCCCCGCATTCGGTATCGTGGAGATGATTGCTTATTCCAACGGCTATATAGAGACAGATTTGTTCCCCCAGAGAACTCCCGACGACTTCGGTAAAACCTGCGATCTTATCGATACTTTTGGCTTCTATGACGTTTATAATTCCATTTTAAGTAAGAAGATTGGAGCGGTCAGCGTAGAGGATGGATACTACGACGGCACTACCAATAAAAACACCTTTAAAGTAGGCGACAAAACCTACAACAAGGGAATTTTACTTAGAGCCAGTGTTTATCTTGAACTTGATATGGGAGGTATCACAACATCGGCAATTCTCGGTACGCAATTCATCGGAGGCGCACTTCCGATTATTGCTCTTGCAACCGCGGGAGAAGCGCATGAATCTTCGTTTGCTCTGGCGAACATCAAGGACAGCGGATACACCTCGGTTACCTTTACCGTGGCTATGCAACAGGACAACAGTAGCATTCTTGTAGAGGACGAGAGCACACTTATGATCGGTGCGAATGATGAGTGCGTCAAGGAAATCACCGTATCCAAAGGTATGAAGCCCACCACCTATACCGTGGAGCTTGGCGAGGATTGCGAAAGACTGATGTTCTGGCTCAATTGCGGAGCGGAGGACGATGC
Organism: Oscillospiraceae bacterium; assembly: GCA_015064585.1. GTDB lineage: Bacteria > Bacillota > Clostridia > Oscillospirales > CAG-272 > SIG655. The sequence goes on along the minus strand of SVRY01000042.1, from coordinate 4,507 downwards.
CTCGCATACCTACGCGATCTACGATATCACGCTGAATAAATAATATGGATCAATCACCTAACGGACAATTTCACAATAACTGCTTCCAAAAGAGAAAGAAGGTTGAATTATGAGCAACGCAAATGATTTTGTAATTGAAAACGGCGTTTTGAAAAAATACCTTGGTGGCGGTGGCGATGTCGTTATCCCCGACGGCGTGTACGAAATCGGTAGGTCAGCGTTTTATGGCTGTCGGGAAATGAAAAGCATCACCATCCCGGGTAGCGTTATGAGAATCAGAGGGTCTGCGTTCCAAGATTGTGAGGGACTTACCGAAATCACTATTCCCGCACGTGTTGAAAACGTTGAAGACTGGGCATTTCAGGGGTGTACGGGTTTGACCGATGTTACCATTCTCGGCAGCAATACGATGATCAGCAAATGGGCATTTTATGAATGCTCACCGCATCTCTGGTTCGATGTGCCGGAAAACAGCAGAGCGAGGAAGTTTGCGGACCGCTATGAGGATGACAGGCTTTGGTCGGATGATGATTATAATCCGCATTGATAAAGGGTGGTGGATAAAGGATGGCTTACAGTAAAGAAACCGAAAAGCAGCTGACCGAATTGCTCGGAGAAATAGAAGGTCGCAAAGAACACGAATATGCAGCCGCTACATACAAGGATATTCCTGCACTGAAAGAAATTGTGCGACTTGTAGAGGAACAGTTGGCTGGGGACTCCGATAAATCTACTTATGTTGATAGCATCGCAGTTTTAGGCTACGTAGCCGACCGCTATGATAGTTTGGGGCGCTTTGCGGTGTCTTCAAAGTTTTATAACCAAATTCTTACGTTGGCACTCAGGCTGAAACAGCAATACGGCACGGATACCGATGGCATTGACGGATATCTTTATGCCGCCTTGCAAGCGAGGAATTTTTATGTTGACGATGACTGTGATGACCTTATGGGGATTGCCGTAGAACTTATGAATGCCGATGATGTCTGGCGGATCATAAACGAACGAAAAGAACGACGTCGCTCGCTGAAACACGACCCTGTTGAAATGCGTGATGAATACCTTGCGGTTATTGATGAAATAGAAGAAAAAGTCGAAAAGAGCCGCACAACTTACGGACACGGCTCCTGTTTTGAGGTATGGTCGCTAAAAAAATCCTATCTTTTGGAGCACGATATCGAGTGGCAAACGCCCTCTGAATTAAATCCGCGAGTTCTTTTTGATTAATAATAATGAGGTGACATTTATGGACAAATATTTGTTAGTAATGCAATGGGACTATGAATACGACAAGGAAAGCACTTGGTTTAACGAGGATAGCGGCGAAAAGCGATACGAATTAGTAGAGGGCGCCGAGTATCCGTTGCCCCACGAAGATAGGATAAAAGTTGAAATCCGCTCAGTTACACAGGAAGGCGACACCGTCAAAGCCAAAGTATACGTTGACCATCATACCGTTACAGTAGTGAGCGGACAGGAACCTGTAATCGCACACGCAAGTAATAGCTATTCGGTTGCCGGCGACTCGGTTCACGAAAGCTGGTGCCTAAAGTTTACCATTGAGGAGAAATAACGGGCGTGGTGGATGTGTGAAACTTTTTCTGTAAATGATCTTCTATGATAATGATTCTTGAGCTGGACGGCGGTTTTTGTCGTCCAGCTCTTGATTATACTATTACCAAAAATGTGACGGCATGTCAAGGGGCGCTCGGGGTATCCATTCACAATTTATTGACCGTCACCTTATACCCCTCCGCCAGTTTCTTCCTTTCCTCCACCCCGGCCGTCTCATATATTTTCAACGCCTCATCCCTTGACTCAGCAGCCGCCTCTGCCCACTCAAAAAATTCCGCCCGTGTCATTTTCTTTTTCATCATCCGAGCATAATATTTTCGGTAAGCCCTTTGATGAATGGACCAGATCTCATTGTTCTTTGCTTTGTTGCGGAAGTTATTGATGGAGCCGATATCTCTGCAAAGTTTTTCGGGATCTTGTGGAGATGGATTTCCGCAGTAGGTGAAATCGGTTCCCGGCTCCTGTAAGAACCATTTACCACAGTTGGGGCAGCGCTTGGGAAGAAAGCCTTTCTGAAGCCCCTTGAGCAGTTCCACGTAAACAAAATCACTTAAACGGTCAAAGTATATTTTTTCAACAATCTCAGCACCGCCTTCTTTGGTTTCCACGACAGCATACTGCACTTGGACATTCGGTGCGTCTACATGGCGGTCACTGCCTAAACTTTTTCCGCTCACGAATGCTTCCATGTAATTTTTAATAATACGATCTGCCAGAGGGGTCTTTCTTTGACCTCTTTTTCTGTGTTCAGTTTCCTCTTGCAGAGCATTGGTTAAGAACCAGACATATCGCTCCTGGATAAGTGAAATATCCTCGGCAGCTTCGAAAAGAAACTGAATCTGTCGAACATCTGCGTAAAGTTCACTGACCATATTGGGGAACATCAGGTACAGTTCTAATATACTCACTTCTTTCACGTAAGTACGATAAAATGGCAGCTTCATAAATTCTTCGCCAACCGTAGGAAGCAGGCTCAGAACTTCGTCGTCGCATTTTCTTTCCATCGCATTTTGTAACCGGCCGACACATTCCAGATAGTTCGAGGCATCATAATTCAATATCTCAACCAGCGTCTCACCGTAAGAAAATTCCTTTTCGTTTCTTTCAATCCAATATTGATCCGCGCCGAACTGCACCTTCGTATGCGTCATTGGTCTGCGGTAATCCAAATAATCTTTTCCTAAAACACCCATTGTCTTTTCTCCGGTAGTGAATGTATTTGTCACAAAATAGTTAATGCATATATATCATACATTAACTATTTACAAAATGCAATACCCGTGTTAAGGTTTTTTCAGAAGAATATTCAGCGTATCTTTCACAACCCTCCTGTTGCCGGAACACCGGCAAGCCACATGAGCACGCACGATCGCCCCGCACGATTGTCCGTAAACGCTCAGACCTCACGGCGCATCCGTGAGGAAGGCGATGACAGGCAGGAGGAACAATGATACTTCTGTCCAGTCACAGGCCGTGCGTGCTAACAGCCGTCCCCGCCAATGAGGGCAGCCCGGTGAGAACCACGGGGAGGTGAGAGTCCTATGAGGTCAAAGGCATGACCGAAAGATATGTTCCCTTAAGGCGCTTTGCCTCATTGTCAGGGGAGATCGAGGATAAATACTGACAAAGAACGAGTTGATTGATCCGGATTGTGGATGGTGTAATGACGCAAAACGGATCGGTGAAAAACAAGAAACGGAGGAAATGAGTGGAAAAAGCATTATTAACATTGGAAGAATTCTGTCAGTACCTGGCCATTGGCAAGACCAAAGGCCGTGAGCTGCTGACAAAGACAAACAATACGTTCACTGTACGCATCGGAAACCGTCTGTATGCAAACAAATTGCTGTTGGACAAATGGCTGATGCAAAACAGTGGTAACTATGTGGAAACACGAAAGAGAGGGAAATAACGAGTGGGAAAAGACTTAAATGGAAAAGAACTGGGCAAAGGTATTCATCAGCGCAAGGACGGACGCTACGAAGCCAGGGCGAAGGTTAACGGAGTGCAGATCGATCTGCTGGGGAAGAATCTGCAGAAACTAAAAAAGAAGTTTGCGGAGGAAAAAGCACTGGCAGACAATCGATTAGGGATCAGACGGATCGGATTGACATTGAATGAGTGGTTCGAGGAGTGGTTTGAAACCTACAAACGGCCGTATATTAAGGAGAGCAGTGTGTTCCCTATGAAGAACAAATTTCGGAATACCTTTGGAAAACATCTGGGAAATCGTGCACTGATTGATATTACGAATATTGATGTTCAGCACGTGATCAACCAGATGCGAGAGGAAGGGCGAGCGGCCTCGTCCATGCGGGATGCTTTGGGACGGATGCGCGACTGTATGGAGGCAGCGAAACACAATATGCTGATTCCGAATAATCCATGCTTTTCCATTCGCGTTCCTTGGGACAATAAGCAGATTCGGAGAAGGTTTCTATCGAAGGAAGAACAGAAAATCTTTTTAAAAGCAGCGGAGAACAACTGGTACAAAGAGATGTTCTATATCATGTTCTTAAGTGGAATGCGGATCGGAGAGGTGGGAGGGCTGAAGTGGAGTGATATTGACTTTAAACAGAAGCGCATCAATATCAAGCGCTCTTTGTCCTGCCAATATGAGTACGGTGAGAAAAAACTCCGGTTAACCGAGCCCAAAACACACAACTCTTATCGGTCAATCCCCTTCTTTGGTGAGGCGGAGGAAATGCTGCTTGCCCAGCAGAAAAAGATTAAAGCACAGAAAAGAACGCTGGGCCGAAGATGGAGAGGCAAAGGTGAATTTGAGGATTTAGTGTTTGTCACCTCCATGGGCAGTCCGGTGCTTAGATATCATGCAGAACAGGAAGTAAAAAAGATTGTGAAAGATATTAATCTTCAGGAATCATATCTGGCGGAAATGGAGAAACGGGAGCCGATTTATTTCGAGGATATG